>CALEMO010000236.1 GCA_937910825.1 uncultured Solirubrobacterales bacterium
GCCCCGCCGGCTCTTGGGGTGATCTTCACCTCATGTTGGTGACGATCGCCCCGGGGATGGGTGAATGGGTCTTTCTCAACCTTCACTTTGGTCGCTCTTGATATGGGACTGGTCGCCTATGACGCAAACCCGTCTGTTTGCCATTTGCCGGTTCGCCATATATTGATTGGTCGCGGCAGAGGGTGAAGGTCGCTATACTTTATGAAGTAATCAGTAAATCCAGATCAAGATTCAACGGAATGAGCCGATGACTCCGCAAGACCAGATCGTTGTTCACGAAATAACGCCCCAGGAAGCCTTCGAGGAGCTGCAGTCCTCCGACGCCTTCCTCCTGGACACTCGGGAGCCCTACGAATATTCCGAATCCCGGATCGAGGGTTCGAAACTGATTCCCCCAGCCATGGTGGCTGACGAGATCGAGGGCGCCGTTGCCGACAAGTCGCGCCGCGTAATCATCCACTGCCGCTCCGGGGTGCGTTCGTTGACCGCCGCCGAGACGCTCACCGAGATGGGCTATGAAGATGTCGTTTCCGTCGCCGGCGGCATCATCGAATGGGAGGCCCAGGGTCTTCCGATTGCTTCCGACTCCGGCCTGAACGATGAGCAGCGGGACCGCTATTCACGCCACACACTGCTGCCGGAAGTCGGTGTAGATGGACAGTTAAAGCTGCTTGAGGCAAAGGTCCTGCTGCTCGGAGCGGGTGGCCTCGGAGCGCCCACGGCGCTCTACCTGGCGGCGGCTGGAATCGGCAAGATCGGTCTGGTTGACGACGACCTGGTTGACACTTCGAACCTTCAGCGCCAGGTGATCCACAAGATCTCGACCGTGGGCCAGCCGAAGACAAGCTCGGCCCGCCAGGCGATCGAAGACCTGAATCCGGACGTGGAAGTAGTCGAGTACAACTTCCGGCTCGATGCCGACAACATCCTCGACGTGATCCGCGACTACGACATCATCGTCGACGGCGCTGACAACTTCCCGACCCGGTACTTGCTGAATGACGCATCGGTGCGACTGAAGAAGCCGGTCGTTTCGGCGTCGATCCTTTCCTTCGATGGCCAGATTTCAACTTTCATGCCATACGAAGGACCCTGCTACCGCTGCCTCTATCCCTCGCCGCCGCCGCCGGAGCTTGCTCCGAGCTGCTCTGAGAACGGAGTGCTGGGCGTGATGGCGGGCATGATGGGGCTGATGCAGGCGAATGAAGTCATGAAGCTCGTGCTCGGCATCGGCGAGCCGTTGATCGGCCGCCTGCTGCTTTACGAAGCGCTCGGTACGCGGTTCACCGAACTCAAGGTTCGACGCGATCCCGAGTGCCCGATCTGCGGACCTGATGCGCCCGAAGTGCCGGAATCAGAAATGGGCAAGTTCCCCGATTACGACGCTTTTTGCGGCGGCCACGTCGGCTCATAGCCGACGCTTGTCCGCGGCCTTTGACGATAGGATCAGCCAATGCCGAACGTGAAGATTCCCCCAGTGCTACGCCAGCACACCGATGGTGCAACCGAAGTCTCGGTGACCGGCTCCAACGTAGGGGCCGTGCTCAAGGGGCTGGTTGAACAGCATCCCGATACGCGAGCCCAGCTTTTCGCCGACGACGGCGAGCTGAACCGCTTCGTCAACGTATACCTGAATGACGAAGACGTACGCGTACTCGATGGGCTTGAAACTGCGGTCGGCGAAACAGATACCGTGATGATCCTGCCGGCCATGGCCGGTGGCCGCTAGAAAAGTTCCTGGAGTCAGAGTCCCGGCTCAGGTGCCGGACAGTTTTCCGGTTTCTTCGGGTTCTTGATGGACGCTGGCCAGCAGCTTCTCGGATTCTTCGGCGGCGCTGGCCGGGACCAGGATCTGTCGTGGCCCGATGCCGAAGAGATCGGTCAGGAAGGTGCCGTTCGGTTTTTTGGTGATGCTCGGGATACCTTTTTCGCGGAGGATGCCCTGGATCAGCTCAGCCTCGGCCTGGTTGGCCGCGTAAGCGACCTTTACCGGCTCGGGAGGCTTGTCGTCAGACGATCTGAAGATCGACATCCTCGACCTCGCTGTCCCGGATCATGAACCCACGGACATTCGGCTTGTCGGCGTTTTCGAGTGAGACGATTAAATAGACCGAGTCCGGCCAGCCTCCGGCGAGGTTGATGTCGGTCTGTGACGGGTAGGCCGGGGTACGGGTGTGGGAGTGGTAGATGCCGACCACGTCCTGGCCGTCGTCGAGTATGCGCTTGTAGACCTGGAGCTGCTCCTTGGGGTCCATCTCGTAGCGCAGAGGGCTGTGGGCCGTATTCTCCATGCGATAGATCGACTTTGCCTCATCGCCGTTTCCACCGATCAGGCCGCAGCATTCATCGGGACTGTCGGCGACGGAGTGACTGATCATCTCGTCGTGGAGATCATGGCTCAGCTTCATGCTCTTACCACCAGTTCGTGGCGTCGATGTCACCCAGTTCATCGAGTGACTTCGTATAGACGCCTGAAGAGAGGTACTTCCAACCACCGTCGGGAATCAGGAATACGATGTTGCCGCTGTCGATCTCGTTGGCGATGCGAACGGCAATCGCCGCGACCGCCCCGGAGGAGACACCGGCGAAGATGCCCTCTTCCTGCAGCAGGCGCTTGGTCCAGATGATCGCGTCGCGGTTCGAAACCATGATCTTGCGGTCGAGCACCGAGAGGTCGATGATCGGCGGGATAAAGCCGTCGTCCAGGGAGCGAAGACCCGAGACGAGCTCGCCCTGCATCGGCTCCGCCGCCACGATTTGCGTATCCGGATCGTGCTCCTTGAGCCGGCGGCCGTTGCCCATCAACGTGCCCCCTGTCCCGAGACCGGCGACGAAGGCGGCGACTTCATCGAGTTCTTCGAGAATTTCCACCGCGGTGCCGTTGTAGTGGGCCAGCGGGTTTGCTTCGTTCCCGTACTGGTAAGGCATGTAGTACTGAGGATCCTCGGCCATTTCGAGGGCAACTTCGACCGCTCCGTTTGAGCCCTTGGCACCTTCTGAATAAACGATTTCGGCTCCGTACATCTCCAGCAACTGAGTGCGTTCAGCGGTGGCGTTGTCGGGCATCACGACCTTCAGCGGGTAGCCCTTGCGTCGGCAGATCATGGCCAGGGAGATCCCGGTATTGCCGGAGGTCGGTTCGAGGATCGTCTGCCCGCGTTCGATCGCGCCGGTTTCTTCGGCGACGGCCATCATCGAGCGCGCGACCCTGTCCTTGACCGAACCGGTGGGGTTGGCGGACTCGAGCTTGGCGAAGAGCTTGACGTCCTCTTTCGGGGACAGAGTCTTCAGCTCGACCAGCGGCGTATTGCCGATCGAATCGACTATGTCGGTGAAGGTTCCCCCGCAGGGCTTGTTGAGGAGGTCGTAGTAAGGGCTCATGGTTTTCGGAGGGGGCTTTGGCCGAGGGTACTTTAGAAAGTATAGTGGCTTGGACCTTCCGTGTCGGAAACATCTCGGATACATGCGATACTGCGGGAATCACGCGTCCACGTAAAACTAACTCTGTTCGGAGGAATGTACGCATGAAGAATTCTCGTTTAGTTGTACTAGTGTCGGCTCTCGCCCTCATGTCAGCTTTCGTTCTCGCCGCATGCAGCAGCGACGACAGCAGCAGTGACAGCAGCAATGCAGCCGGGTTCGAACTTGCCACCACCATCCCGACCGGGGAGCTCTACGGACTGGCGATGAACAAGGATTCGGCCAACCTGCTTGAGGCGGTCAATGGTGCCATTGGCACGATGAAGGCTGACGGCAGCCTCAACGACATCTACCAGAAGTGGTTCCAGATCGACGCGCCTGCCGGCGTGACCGACAACGACACCTCCAGTGGTGGAGATGCCCCTGACTTTTCGTCAGAGCTGATCACCGATGGGACGCTGACCGTAGGGTCCGACATCCCGTTCCCGCCGTTCGAGTTCGGCAAGGCGCCTGACTACGACGGGTTCGACATCGACCTGGTCAACAAGATCGCTGATGAACTTGGCCTCGAGGTTGTGATCAAGGACACCTCGTTCGACACGATCTTCACCGATGTCGCCGCAGGCAAGTTCGACCTGGTTGCTTCTGCTTCGACGATTACGCCGGAGCGTGAGCAGACGGTCAACTTCTCTGATCCGTACTACGAAGCCGAGCAGGCCCTGCTTGTACCTGTCGGCTCCGACATCGCCTCGGTTGAGGACCTCGACGGTCTGACCGTTGGCGCCCAGGACGGCACCACGGGTGAGGCATACGCAAACGACGAGACCAACGCAGGCGAGGTTCGTGGCTTCCCGAATGGTCCCGCCGCAATCGCCGCGCTCGAGAACGGTCAGGTCGAAGCAACGATTATCGACCAGCCGGTTGCGCAGGACGCGATCGACAAGGCCGAAGGAAGTGGCAGCGGCAGCTAGTCTGTCGTCAAGAAGTTGGAATGGGGGAGGGCGCCTCGGCGTCCTCCCCGTATTTCCGTAGCAACGAGTAGTTCGCAGTAACACAGGAGAGGCTCAGGCTTGGAACAGTTTCTCAATACGTTTTTTGATTTCCAGTTCATGGCGGACCACTTCGATCAGGTCCTGGCTGGTTTCTGGGTCACGATCAAGCTCTCTCTTGTCGGCGGCTTCTTCGCACTTATCTGGGGTCTGGTCCTTTCCGTAATGCGACAGCTTCCGGGCAAGTGGCTGGCACCGGTACGCGGCCTGACGATTGCCTACATCGACGCTCTGCGCGGTATCCCGCTGCTGCTGGTCATCCTGCTGCTCTCCGCCGGTCTGGCCACACTGGCTTCAGAAGGAACCATCCCGAGGGAGATCGGCATTCCAAACTGGCTGGGTGAATCCGATCCCTTCTGGTACGGGATCATGGCCCTGACCCTGACCTACGGTGCTTACATGGCCGAGGTTTACCGGGCCGGCATCGAAGCCGTGCCAAGGGGTCAGATGGAAGCTGCGAGATCACTGGGCATGAGTCATGGTCAGGCCACCCGCTACATCATCCTGCCTCAGGCAATCCGCAAAGTGATCCCGCCGCTGCTCAACGATTTCATCGCGCTGATGAAGGACACAGCGCTGATCAGCGTCATCGGTCTGGTCGAGACGGTTCAGGTCGGCAGCGACCTCTACTCGGAATTCTTCAACCCCTCCGGCTATACGGTCGGAGCTTTCCTCTTCCTGATCGTGACAATTCCTCTCGCCCGCGTGGTCGACATGCAGATCAAGAAGCAGGACGAGAAATTCCAGAGGGGCATCCCGTGAGCGAAACAGACCAGAATTTCATGGAGAAGACGGACTACGCCGGTCCGATCCTGAAGGTCACCGACCTTCAAAAGAGCTACGGCAAGCTGGACGTACTTACCGGAATCGACTTTGAACTCCAAAAGGGCGAGCTGGTCTGCGTGATCGGTCCCAGCGGCTCGGGCAAGAGCACCCTGCTGCGCTGCTTCAACATGCTCGAGAAGCCGGACGGTGGCACGATCGAGCTGAACGGCCACGAGATCTTCGGCGCGGGCAAGACCCGGGACCTCGACCTGCTGAGGCGGGAAGTCGGCATGGTGTTCCAGCAGTTCAACCTCTTCCCGCATATGACGGCTGAAGGCAACGTTTCGATCGCCCAGCGCAAGGTCCGCAACCGCAGGGGCGCAGCATGCAGGGATCGCTCGGTCGAAATGTTGAACAAAGTCGGGCTGGACGACAAGATCGAGGAATACCCTGATCGGCTTTCCGGTGGACAGCAGCAGCGAGTGGCGATCGCCAGGGCCCTGGCGATGGACCCGGAGATCATGCTGTTCGACGAAGTGACCAGTGCCCTCGACCCGGAACTGGTCAAAGGCGTGCTCGACGTCATGCGCAACCTTGCCGAAGGCGGCATGACGATGGTCTGCGTGACCCACGAGATGAACTTTGCCCGGGAGGTCGCGGACCGCGTGATTTTCATGGACGGCGGCGTGATCGTCGAAGAAGGCAAGCCGGATGACGTACTCGGCAACCCCCAGCAGGAGCGGACCAAGCAGTTCCTCGGCCTCGTGCTCGCGCACTAGGGAGTTCGATGATTGGCCCGCTCGACGCCGGGAAGGTTCAGGCGTCGCGGTTGATCAGCCCGGTCTGACCAGGTCGCGCAGGTACTTGCGCCACATCACTTCGATGTCTGGCATGCGCAGGTCGAATGCGGCTTCGAGGTTCGCTTTCGGGCCGTCGCGCCTCAACCTCGCGATCAACAGCTCGCAGGCGCCACCGCCGCGGTATTCCTCCAGAACTTCGAAAACCGTGCCGCCGAGCAGGATCGCATCGCGCCTCGACGGCGGAAAGCTGGGTCGCCTGCCTTCACGCATCCGCCGGATGACGGCACCCCGGTAGAAGTCAACCTGGCGGGAGAAGTGCTGGGCGCCTCCCTCGACCAGCCAGGCCCAGCGCAGGTAGCGGAAGAAGCGGGTCGGGGTCCAGGGCGGCGGGATGTCGTGGTTGTTCGCGGCGAGCACGATCTGGGTGTAGAGGCGCTCGGCGGTTCCACGCAGGGCTTCGAAGGAGGCGTCACCAGCAGCCCGTTTTTCCATCGATGCCTGTCCCAACACATGAACTTCGGTGGCCATCGGCCAGCCGGCCAGGTAACGGCGCCCGGCGGGGGCGGCCGACCAGCGCACGGCCGGCAGGAAGGGGTGGGCCATGGTCAGCCAGGCGGGCGAAGGGTGAACGACCACCGTCACCCCGCCCGGAACCACTTCGAAGCGGTCTTCGAGCTTGAGGCTCAGGTCCTCCAGCCGATCGAGCAGTACCTCGGCAAACGCCGTATCGCCGTCTTCGTGGCGGGCAGTGAAGGTGAGTGAGGTGGTCTCGATCCAGGTCATCGCGAGCAGAGTACTGAGCAAATGCAAACGGACCCCCTTGCGGAGGTCCGTTTTTAAGCGTTAATCAGGATTTCGCGCTAGGCGAAGGCGAGGTCCCTCTCGCCGGTGCAGACAGCGCGGATTTCGGCGCTGGCCCGCTCGAATTCCTCGTCGGCCATGACCGGTGTGCCTTCGAACTGAAGGTCGCGGTCAATCTCGACCCAGGAGCGGCAGCCATGGTACTCCTCGCGGACCCGCACCGTGACCGGGCGGGGGATGCGATGTACCCGCAGCAGAACCAGATGCAGCGGATGACGCGGCTTCCAGTTGAGGCGCTTGGACGCGTAGTCCGTGGTCCAGATGTAGAAAGGCGAGAGCCCGTCGACGACCTTCGGGTTGTCGATCGTGATGTGCTCGGCCACTTCGGCCCAGGCCCGGATACGAACCCGGTCAGGCTGGGCGATTCCGCCTTCCTGAAGCAGGGCACGGGCGGGTGGCTCTTCATCGGGCCAGACTCCCTCTTCCAGTGCACGGTCGAGTTCGGGGTGATGTGAGGGGCGCACCAGGTCATTCTGCTGGTGATCAAACGTGGGGTAGAGGAAGAAGCGGTCGTGCTCGAGCTCGAAGTGCTTGTTCTCTTCGCGAATTCCGCCCTTTCTCAGGG
>CALEMO010000237.1 GCA_937910825.1 uncultured Solirubrobacterales bacterium
GCCTGTCCCGGGAGCTGCTTGATCACAACTTGGTGAAGAGACCGGTCAAACGTACGCGAGCCCAGGCTTCTCGCACTAACCCACCGAGGAACTCCCTCGATTTTTCGGGGCGACTGGCCCAGAATCCGGCTCATCTGGCTTCTGAACCCATTTCCTGTGTCTTGTTCTCGCTACCTTTGGCACTATCCGAAGTTGAGAGATGAACATCCCGATGGCATGCGACGAGAGCGTTGCCGGTCAAAACACGATCGCGCACCCGCAGGTTTCGGGTCGTCCCAACCGGATCGGTGTTCTGGACAGAGTAATCGGAGACACGAAGGAGGATGGACGGTTCTGGATCGCCGGCGGTGCCGAGATCGCAAAATGGTGGAGAGAGTCCGGAGCCTCCGCTCCGACGGCTCGCGAACGTCTGAACCGCTAGGTGCCTGGTAGCCGACCGGCACAAGGAAAACAGCACAGGCGGATGTTGAGCAAATGGTTGTTCTAACTGGTCAATGAAACCTCGCGAACGTCATATCCCGCCATGCCAAGACGTTCAAGGAGCTTGCGGGCATGGTCTTCTCCACCGATGGCCGCCAGACCCCCAAGGCGGTCGGATACTTTCGTGTAGAACCGGATCCGTCGATGCGCCGAACTTTCGTTCCGTTCGGCAAGCGCGGAGACGACCGATAAATCAACATTGCCTCTCGACAGAACGATCACCGTTTCGCCCCCCTCCATCGCCTCCACCAGTCCCTTCATCATTGCCGCCACCCCGATTGCGCCAGCCCCTTCAACCAGGAGCTTTCCACAGTCGGGGCTACTGGATTTGAACCAGCGAAATTCATTTCCTATCGGGCCTACCCCTGGCGTCCGAGAAGCAACAAAGCCCCGCCGGCGCGGGGCTTTGAGGCCTTGAAACGAAGTCGGGGTGACTGGATTCGAACCAGCGAAACCTCCCGCCCCCAAAGCGGGCGCTCTGGCCAGGCTGAGCTACACCCCGTGGTGTCGCGAGAGTCTACTTCCATTCGGCTTTAACCAAGTCGATCCATGCACCAAGCCTCGACCGGAGGTGGTTATCACCCATGGATACCGTCAGGACACCGTACCGGGACCTCCATTTTCGGCACGACAATTGGTTGCTGTTGGACTTTCTCTGGAAGTTGATCTGCCCATCATCGATGGGCAGGTGGTCCGACCAGAACTGCCGCAGGTCCTCGATCGACTGATCTGCGTGGTACTGAATCGAATAGCGGATCGAGTTTTTCCCCAGGCGTTGGATCCACTTGCTGCCCAGTACGACGACTGTCGGATCCGAATTGCAGATTGCCACGGTGTTCCGGCATCGTTTCGAACCCTCCCCGATGTACATGCAGACGAAATCACGAAAGGTTGGTTCCTTGATCAACTCCGGATAGGTGCGAACACCTTCTTTGTGCGCCTCTTCCCTCGTTTCCCGAGCCCTTGCGCTGTTTGCGTCAGAGGCACGTTGTCGAGCGGCCGACTGCTTCTTTGTCTGCGGAATGTAGATGTCCTTGACCCAGTAGCAGACGGTAGTCCTGTTGAGGGCCAGGCATTCGGCAATCTCGTCGATAGTGAACTTGCGCTCGATGCGCAGCCGGACTGCTTTTCGTCGGATGTAGTCCGGGTGGGCCATGGGCATATTGTCCCACTTTCCGAGGGGTGATTTGCAACAAATGTGTAGCAAAAACCCTGCTAAACGAGGATTTTAGGGCTAGAGGCCCTGGGACTGCTGCCAGGCCTTGAAGGCCTCGTGAGTCGTGAACTGCGGGGTGTAACCGAACTCTTCTTTGAGCCGTCGGTTGTCCAGCACCGGCCGGTACTGGAGGAAGTCTGTCTGGTCGGGACCGTGTGGTGATTTGCCGAGCTTGTTGGCCACCTTCAGGCCGGCCTTGAGCGCGCTCACCGGTATCGGCATAGTGCCTTTGCCGAGCTCCTTGGCGATCTCGTTAACGGTCATCGAACCATCGCCCGCAACGTTGTAGATGCCGGTCTTTTCCCCGAGCACCGCCTGGAGCATCACCCCGACCACGTCCTGGTCCCAGATGAATACGAACGGGGAATCCGAGCCACGGATCTTGATCAGGCGCTTCGCGCGAAAGAGGTCGGTGATCTGGTTGTCGACCGACTCCCCAAGAATGGTGCCGATGCGCAGCACCACCTGCTCGAGATAAGGATCGCTCTGCCTGTATTCGACGAGCATTTCTTCGACCAGGCGCTTGTGCAGGCTGTAGGGAAAAGTCTCCGTTCCACGCACCGGGTCGGTCTCGCTGAGCCAGGCCGGACTATCCGCGTGATAGCCGTAGGCCGCTCCACTCGACGACACCACTATGCGCTTGACGCCATGCCGCACACAGGCCTCGAGCACGTTTCTCGACCCGGTCACGTCAACCTCGTACTCCTGCTCGACGGTGGTCGACTTGCCCGGATTGACGATCGAAGCCAGGTGAACCACCGTGTCGATCTCGTTGTCGAGGATCTGATCCGAGATCACCTCGGGGTCGGTCACATCCGCATGCGCGTAGATCACGCCGTCGATGCGATGTTCGGGTGCCGGATCCCGAAGATCGGCGCTGACCACCAGATCGACCTCGTCCCAGGCACTTACCAGTCCCTTCACGACCGAATGACCGAGAAATCCGTTGCCACCCGTGACATAGACCTTCTTCATGACGCCACCTTAGAGCCTTCCGCGAGGCCCGTCGGGCCCTCCCGTCCGGTCGGCCGCCGCGCCCACCAGCTCGAAAGGGTCAGCCCCGCGATCAGGTCCCAGATGCCCCACCAGCCGGCGACCAGGGCCATGCCGCCGATCCCGTCGAAAAACGAAAAGACCAGGCCGAGTCCAAGGCCGGTATTACGCACCCCGACCTCGAAAGTGATCGGTCTGCGGTTGTACTCGTCGAGGCCAACCGAAGTGGCGATTCCGTAGCCCAGCGCCAAAGCGAGCGTATCGTGGAGCAGCACCACTACGAAGACAACCACGATGTGATCCGCGAACAGGGAGATGTTGCTGAGCAGGGCCGCGAGGATGAAGCCGATCAGGGCGATAACGCTCCCCCGTTTGACGTAAGGCTGCACTTTGGCCGTGAGATCGGGCCGCCGGTTGGCAAGGATCAGGCCGATCACGAAAGGCAAGCCGATCACCAGCATCACCTGGGCCAGCATCGCGAGCGCGCTCAGATTGACGTCGGTCAGGATCTTTGAGGCCTCGGGATGAATGCTGCCCCAGAATGCGATGTTGAGCGGCATCAGGAAGATCGCAAGCAGACTGGAGATCCCGGTCATCGAGACCGAGAGCGCGACGTTTCCATTGGACCTGTAGGTCAGAAGGTTCGAGGTGCCGCCCGGCGGGCAGGAGGCGACCAGGATCATTCCCATCGCGATCGAGGCCTGGACCCCGATCAGGATGCTGAGGCCGAAAGTGATCGCCGGCAGGAAGATGAATTGGGCGACAATGCCGGCGCCCATCGCTTTCGGCATATGCCGAACTTCACGAAAGTCGGACACCTTGGTGTCCATCGCGATGCCGAGCATGATCACCGCAATGACCACATTCAAGATCAGCAGCGAGGAGTCGCTGAAGTTGAGTGTGACCTCGTCGATGTTGGCAAGCGGCAGCATCATGCTCCCGTACCCCGGATGCGTCCGCTAACCGCTGCGATCAATTTGTTCCGGACGCGGTGAAAATGTCCAGGTGCGCGACGATTTCCCTGCGATAGGCGTCCTTGTTGACGTAGTACGGCAGGCGGTCGATCTGCCGATAGTTGTAACCGGCGAAAAGATCCGGGCGCGGCCCGTTGATGCGCCTCCACATTTCATCCGCCTTGGCGGGATCCCGCTGGCTGGCCTGGATGAATTCGGCAACCAGATCCGCCTGGATGTAGCGGCCCTGCCAGCCGAGTCCGGTGGCTTCGACCATGCCCAGCACGAAGACGTTGCGGTGTTTCGGCGTGAAGATGTTGAGGTAGAGATCCGGGTGGTTCTTCTTCCAATTCAGGTGTTGCGGATCGATGAACGGGTAGTTCAACCTGTAGCCGGTGGCCAGCATGACCATGTCGTATTCCTTACTGGTCCCGTCCTTGAACTTCACTTCATTGCCATCAAAGCGTTCGATGTCCTTCTGAACCTTGATGTCACCGTGGCCAGCGTGGTAGAGCACCAGCGTATTCATCACCGGGTGGGTCTCGTATATGCGTCCGTTCGGTTCGGGGAAACCCAGCCGGGCCGGGTTGCCGGTGATCAGGCGGATCACGCGACCGTCCACCCTGGTCTTGATCCAGGCAGGCAGCGTCGGGCCTTCGTTCAGCGTGTCGGAGGGCCTGCCCAGAATGTATTTCGGGAAAAACCAGTAGCCGCTTCGCAGGCTCATGTCGACCGAGTCTGCGTAGTGGACGGCATCAACCGCGATGTCACAACCGGAGTTGCCGGCGCCGATGATCAGGATCCGCTTGCCCTTGAAGATTTCGGGATTCCTGTAGGCCGACGTATGCATCAGTTCACCGGTGAATTCCCCTTCGAATTCGGGAATGCTCGGCTCTGAAAGAATGCCGTTGGCGATGATCAGGCCGGCGAACGTCTCGGCAACTTCTGACCCGTCCCGGTCGCGGCTGGTCACCAGCCAGTTCTTTCCGTCTGGCTCGGCTGCGACAACCTCAGTCTCGAAACGGAAGTGCCGGCGCAGATCGAAGTTGTCGGCGTATTCGTTGAAGTACGTATTGATGTCCCGGTGGCTCGGGAAGTCGGCGACTTCGTCGCGCATCGGGAATTCGTCGTAAGCCGTGGTCGTCTTCGAAGAGATCAGATGGGCCGACTCGTACATCGTGCTTTTCGGGGATTCGATGTCCCAGAGGCCACCGACTCCGCTGTGGATCTCGAAGCCGACGAAACTGATTCCCCGGCGGGCCAGATTCCTCGCGGCCGCCAGTCCGGCCGGCCCGGCACCGATCAGGGCGTAGGGCAGCGGCGTCTGAGGGGAGTCCTCTCCAGTGACCATTGGGCGTGATCCTACTGCCGAGCGGGTAGCGTGTCCCTATGGCTGACGTCCGAGCATTCCCCGCGCTTCGCTACAACCTCGCCGCCGTTGGCGACCTCAATGCGGTCACCGCCCCGCCCTACGACGTGATCGGCCCCGCCGAGCGTACGAAGCTGCTCCAGCACTCACCCTTCAACGTGGTCGAGATTGACCTGCCGTTGGCGACCGGCGAAGACTCCGATCCTTACGTCCATGCCGACGAGACGCTCGAAGAGTGGACACTCGCCGGAGTGCTCAAGCAGGACCGGCAACCGACGCTCTGGGCACTCAGCCAGGAATACAGCGCACCGGACGGCAGTCGGCACGTACGTAACGGCATTCTCGCCCGGGTTCGGGTAACCGATTACGGGCCCGGCCGGATTCGCCCGCATGAGCGCACCCAGCCGGGGCCAAAGCAGGACCGCCTCGACCTGACCCGGGCGACCCGCCACAACCTCTCCCCGATTTTTTCGCTGACCAGCCGCGACGCGTGGCCCATGGTGGCTGGGTCTACCGAGTCCGAGCCCTGGGCCACAGTCACAGACGAGGAAGGGACCACCCACCGGATCTGGCAGGTCGAAGACCCGCTGGTCCACTCAGCAG
The DNA here is from genome assembly GCA_937910825.1 of uncultured Solirubrobacterales bacterium. GTDB lineage: Bacteria > Actinomycetota > Thermoleophilia > Solirubrobacterales > 70-9 > 67-14. The sequence goes on from CALEMO010000237.1 coordinate 5,615, forward strand.
TGGCCGAGGCGCTCGAAGATGCGGAGCTGCTGATCGCCGACGGACACCATCGCTATGAGACCGCCCGCGCCTACATGGCCGAAATCCCGGGAGAAGGAGCCCATTGCTTCACTCTGATGGCGCTCACCGGCCTCGCCGACCCGGGGCTCACGGTCTTCCCGACCCACCGCCTGCTTTCCGGACTGGCGGCGAACCCAGACATCAGGGACCACCT
>CALEMO010000238.1 GCA_937910825.1 uncultured Solirubrobacterales bacterium
CGCCGCAGAGTATCCGTCGCCGACGATGGCAGGAAGGTGCCACCGGCCCTGTTTTGATTGAATACTTCGGCTGATGCCCAAGATGAAGACACATTCCGGCGCCAAGAAACGGTTCAAGCGAACCGCTACCGGCAAGCTGCGTGGACGCAAGGCCTACTCCAGTCACATTCTGGAAAAGAAGTCGCCGAAGCGCAAGCGTTCGATGAGCCAACCGGTTTTCGTCAAGGCTCAGGATGCCCCGCGGGTAAACAAAATGCTCGGGGGTAAATAGATGCCCCGCGTGAAGCGTTCGGTGAACGCCCGCAAGAAGCGCCGCAAGGTACTGGAAGAAGCCAAGGGTTATTACGGCCGCAAGAATTCTTCGTACAAGCTGGCCAAAGAGCAGGTCATGCGCTCCGGTGCCTATGCGTACCGCGACCGCCGGGTGCGCAAGAGGGACTTCCGCCGCCTCTGGATTACCCGCATCAATGCGGCTGCCAGACAAGAGGGCATGAGCTATTCCCAGCTGATTCACGGCTTGGACAAGGCCGGAGTCGAAGTCAATCGCAAGATGCTCGCCGACATCGCGGTAAACAACCGTGATGACTTTCGCCGATTTGTCGAGATCGCCCGTGAGGGTGCCGTCGCCTAGGGCGTTACGGCACTTGAACCTTCCGGGCGGCTTCGCATTCAGCGAGCCGCCCTTTTTTATTGGATGACAAAATGATCACCAGCCAAGACAACGAAAAACTCAAGATGGTGCGCAAGCTTTCGCAGAAGAAGTACCGCGAAAAGCTGGGCCTGTTCGTGACCGAAGGCGAAGACCTGGCCAGGGCCGGCCTGGCTGCCGGTTTTGAGCCGAGGGCACTGCTCGTTCATCCCGACTGCGAAGTGGACGGAGAGCCAGTCGAGCCGTTACTGCTGGAGCGGGCATCAGGGCTTGCCTCTGGCACCAGGGTGATCGGCGTATGGCACCAGCGTTGGGCCGAAACTGTCAAGGAAACCTGTGTCTTCCTCGACGCATTGTCCGACCCCGGCAACATGGGCACGATCATCAGGACCGTTGACGCCCTGCTGGATGCGACCGTGGTCGTCGGCCCGGGCAGCGTCGATCCCTACGCGCCGATTTCGGTTAGGGCCAGCATGGGCTCGATCTTTTCCCAGCCACTGCTCAAGGCAAGCATCGATCAGACACCTGAGCCCAGAGTGGCGATGGTTGCTTCCGGCGGTGAGTGGCCGGGTGGGCACTCTGCCCGGGTCACGGTCGTATTGGGCTCGGAGCGCGAAGGGATCCAGCAAGTGGTCTTGAATCAGTGTCAGGAGTCCTGGACGATTCCCCTGCGGCAAGGCCGAGCTGAATCCCTGAATGTTGCAGCCGCCGCGGCGATCGCATGTGAGCGGATATCGTCGACCCCCGTAGTCGGAGACAAAGGTTAGAGCGAGAAAATGGGCCAGAAGGCAACAGAGCGCATCTTTGAGATTGAAGCCGAGGCGACCGTCGAGGTGGAAGCCGGCGAAAACGTCGCCGGACTGGAGGAGCTGCGGGTCAAGTGGCTTGGGCGCAAGTCGGAGCTGACCGGCATCCTCAGGGGGATCGCCGGGCTCGAACCGGCCGAACGCGGCCTGGTGGGTGGCAGCGCGAACAAGGTGCGCGAGAAGCTTGAGGCAACGCTCGAGGCAAGGATCGCCGAGCTGTCCGCCGCCGAGCTGGAAACTTCACTTTCTACTGACAGCATTGATGTGACTCTTCCTGGGTCTCCGGTGAGGGCGGTCGGCCACCTTCACCCGATCACCAGGACGAGGCGTTTGATCGAAGACGTGATGATCGGCCTCGGCTACCAGGTGATGGAAGGACCGGAAGTCGAGCATGACTTCTACAACTTCACCGCCCTCAACCATCCCGACGATCATCCGGCGAGGATGCTTCAGGACACCTTCTACGTAGAGCCCGGAGGCGGCGCTCCGGCGGAGGTGGGCAAGCAGGACGTATTGCTGCGCACGCACACCTCACCGATGCAGGTGAGGGCGATGGAGGCCGCTCCGCCGCCGCTTTTCATGATCGTGCCCGGAAAGACCTACCGCAGGGACTCGGATGCCACCCACAGCCCGATGTTCCACCAGGTCGAGGGTCTTGCCGTGGCCGAAGGCATCACGCTCGCGGATCTCAAAGGAACCCTTCTGGCAATGCTAAGGGAAATCTTCGGGCCTGATCGTGAGATCAGGATGCGGCCCCATTTCTTCCCGTTCACCGAGCCGTCGGTTGAGTTCGACGTGTCCTGCTTCAAATGCGGCGGCACCGGACAGCTCGGCAAGGGTGATCGTTGCAACCTCTGCAAGGGGATCGGCTGGATCGAACTCGGCGGCGCCGGCATGGTAGATCCCAACGTCTTCGGTTTCGTGCGAGATGCCGGATACGACCCTGATTCGGTCACCGGCTTCGCTTTCGGCTTTGGCATCGAGCGCATAGCGATGCTGCGCCACGGCGTAGGTGATCTGAGGCTCTTCTTCGACAATGACGTGCGGCTTCTGGAGCAGTTCTCATGAGGATTCCTTACGACTGGATGTCGACCTACTGCGATCCCGGCATGGAGCCGGAAGTTCTGGCCGAAAAGCTGGCGATGACCGGCACCGAAGTCGAGCGGGTGGTGGTTTCGGGTCCGCCCAGCGCCGAGAATTTCGTGATCGGAGAGGTGCTGGCCGCCGATTCCCATCCGGATGCCGACCGCCTTCGGGTCTGCACGGTGGACGCCGGCGAAGGCGATCCCCTCTCGATCGTCTGCGGTGCGCCTAACGTGGCGGCCGGCCAGACAGTGGTTGTGGCGCTTCCGGGAGCAGTGATGCCGGATGGCATGAAGATCCGCAAGGCCAAGCTGCGCGGCGTTCCCTCCGAAGGGATGATTTGCTCCTCCGCCGAGCTCGAACTCGGCGAAGATAGCGACGGAATAATGGTCCTCCCTGAGGGACTGGCCGACCCCGGAACCCCCGCGGGCGATGTGCTGCCCGTTTCGCAGGTGGTTCTGGAGCTGGAAGTGACACCGAACCGGACCGACTGCTTCGGCCTCTACGGAGTGGCCAGGGAAACCCACGCGATCACCGGCGCCGAGCTGGCCCCGCCGCCCTGGCAGGGGGAATCGCTTGCGGCCGGAGGCGAGGTCGAGCAACTCGTTTCGGTCAAGGTCGAGGACCAGGACCTCTGCCCGCGCTTTACCGCACGCGCTTTCACCGGAGTCACCGTCGCAACTTCACCCCTCTGGCTCAGGGCGCGGCTGATCGCCGCCGGCCAACGCCCGATCAACAACGTGGTCGACATCACCAACTACGTGATGTGGCTCACCGGCCAGCCGATGCACGCTTTCGACCTTGACCTGGTCCCGAACGGCGCGCTTGAAATCAGGTCGGCCCGGCCCGGGGAGAAGGTCAGGACCCTTGACGGTGCCGAGCGTGAGCCCGGGCCGGACACGGTGCTGGTCTGCGACGAGAACGGCCCGACTTCAATCGCCGGAATCATGGGCGGTGCTGGTTCCGAGGTTTCGGAAACGACCACCTCTGTGCTGATGGAGGCCGCTACCTGGAACGGTCCGAACATCCTTCGCAGCTCGAGGGATTTGAACCTGCGCTCGGAGGCGTCCTCCCGCTTCGAGAAGCAGCTTCATCCGGCGCTCGCCGCCAGGGCACAGATCGTGGCGACCGGTCTGATGATCGAACTTTGCGCGGCCAAACCGGTCGAAGGCATGGTCGACGTCGCGGCGCCGATGCCGGAGTCACGGACGATTCGCCTCCAGGCTGGAAGCGTTGAACGAATTCTCGGCCTGGCAATTGATGCGCAGGCACAGCTCGAGGCGCTGGACAAGCTCGGATTCGGGGTCGGTCGCGACGGAGACGACCTGGCGGTCAGCGTGCCCCCGGATCGTCACTACGACGTCACCCGTGAGATCGACCTGATCGAAGAAGTCGGGCGGGTCAATGATCTGGACCAGCGCCTGCCGGCCACCTTGCCTTGCGGCTCGGGGCGGGTCGGCCGGCTCAGCCGCCAGCAGAGTCTGCAGCGGCGGGCGGAGGATTCGCTCAGGGAAGCCGGTTTCGACGAGATCGTCGGCATGAGCTTCACCGATCCCAGCGAAGCGCAGCTCCTGCGTCTGGCGCCACCGGATCCACGGGCGATCGCCGTCGCGCTCTCCAACCCGCTTTCAGAGGACCAGTCGATAATGCGCAGCACCCTTATTGGGTCGGCACTCGGCGCCGCTCGGCGCAATCTTGCCCGTGGGGCCGAATCCGTCGCCCTGTTCGAATCCGGCCGGGTATACCTGCCGGCCGGCGAATTCGGATCGGGTCCGCTCGGTGGTGACTTTCCCGGCAAGCAGCGTCCGCCGGTGAATGAGCCGCATCATTTCTGCGTGCTCGCTACCGGCTCGATCGACCCTGCTTCGTGGGGTCATGATGCCGTCGGGGCTGACTTCTTCAAGATCAAGGGTGTGCTGGAGCGGCTCGCCGCCGGGCTCGGCACGTCGGTGGAAGTGGTTGCCGGTGAGCAACCTTTCCTTCACCCCGGGCGTTCCGGCGAGGTGTTGGTCGAAGGTCGTAGCGCCGGCTGGATTGGGCAGGTTCATCCCGCTGTGGCGGCTGAATGGGATCTGGGTGAAGTTGTTGCCTTCGAGATTGCCCTGGCCGATTTGCTGGAAGCATCCCCACTGGGCGAAGAGAAATACGTCGACTTCACGGCTTTCCCGCCGGTTGACCGGGACCTGGCGGTCGTCCTGCCGGATTCGGTTCCGGCCAGTGGCGCGCTTGAGGCGGCCAGGGAAGCTGGCGGAAAGCTTCTGCGCTCGGTGGCGGTTTTCGATGTCTATCGCGGCGATCAGATCGGTGACGACGAGAAGAGCCTGGCTCTGCGCTTTCGCTTCGGGGCTGACGACCGGACCCTGAGCGACGAAGATGTGACCGCTCCCTGGCAGAAGATCATCGCTGCGCTCGAAGGTATGGGGGGCAGGCTCCGTGGCTGAGATCGCACAGCCGACCGGCGCCGATGGCGCCAGGGCGCGGGTGATCGTGGCCGGTGCCACCGGATACGCAGGTGCCCTTGCGGCCCAGCTCGTATGGAAGCATCCAGCACTGGAGCTTGCTGAAATCACCTCCAGGTCTGAGACTGGGACGGCGCTCAATGAGCTCTATCCGCGCTATGACGTGCCGCTCGAACTGAGCGAGCTGAACCCGGCATACCTTCAGGGCGTCGAGGTGGGGATCGTCGCCTATCCGCATGGCGCCGCCGCTCCGGTGGTCGCCGAGATGCGCGGCATGGGCCTTGTTGTGGTCGACCTTTCGGCGGACTTCCGCCTCGACGACCTGCCGACCTACGAGAAGTTCTACGGACCACATGGCGACCCTGACCTCTTCGACGGTGCGGTCTACGGCTTGCCTGAAATCGAGCGGCAGGCAGTCGCAGGATCGAGTCTGGTCGCCAACCCGGGCTGTTACCCGACGGCTTCGATTCTCGCCCTGGCCCCGCTGGCAGAGGCCGGCCTGATCGAGGACGTCGTGATCGATGCCAAGTCAGGTATATCCGGGGCCGGACGCGGCGGGGGAGAGACAACCGGATTCACCCATGTGACCGAGAACGTCTTCCCGTACAAAGCGACGGGGCACCGGCACCGGCCCGAAATCCTCGAGAAGCTGAACAAGCTGGTGCCTGACGCCGGCGCCGAAATCGAGACCCTGACTTTCGTACCCCACCTGGTTCCCGTGGATCAGGGTGAGCTGGTCAGCTGTTACGTGCGCACCAGAACGGATCTGGATCAAAGTGAGCTCGACACCATGTACAAAGCGCGCTACGCCGAAGAGCAATTTGTGACCGTGCGCAATGCCGCGCCGGGGATGCGCGACGTCCGTGGAAGCAACCAGTGTCACATCCAGGTATTGGCCGGCGATGACCGCGTCGTCGTTTTCGCGGCGATCGACAACCTCTGGAAAGGCGCTGCCGGACAGGCGATACAGAACCTGAACCTGATGCTGGGCCTGGAAGAAGGGATGGGGATCTCGTGAGCCGGGACTTCTTCAGCTCAAGATGGGTCACTGCGCCCGAAGGTGTCCAGCAGCTCGATGATTCGCTGCTGCCGTCCGGTTTTCGCGCCGGCGGTGTTCCCTGCGGGCTGAAGGACGAAGGCAAGACAGACCTCGGACTGGTCGTCTGCGACAGCGAAACGACCAGCTCTTCGATTCTGCTGACGAGGAACGCGGCCGCAGCGGCGCCGATTCGGGTCTGTCGAGACCATCTCAGGCAGGACTCGATCCGCGCGGCCGTCGTAAATTCCGGCAACGCCAATGCGTCCACCGGAGAGCAGGGCATGGCCGACGCGCTTTCGATGCGGGACCAGGCGGCAAGCGCCCTCGGCCTTCAGGCCGACCAGGTAGCCGTGGCCGAGACCGGTGTGATCGGCGTCCTGATGGACATGGAGGCGGTGCAATCGGGAATCGGCGGCCTTGCCGCCGGTCTTTCCCGGGACGGAGCGGTCGCTTTCTCCGATGCGATCATGACTACCGATAAGTTCCCCAAGCGCTGCACCGTGCGCTCGGGCGGGGTGACCATTTCGGCTCAGGCGAAGGGCGCCGGCATGATCGAGCCTGGCTATGCGACCATGCTCTGCTTCGTCCAGACCGACGCGGTCGTTGAGGGCGCCGACGACCTTCTCAGGGAAAGCGTGAGCCGTTCTTTCGAGCGCATCACAGTTGACGGCCAGATGAGCACCAACGATACGGTCCTGCTCCAGGCGAGCGGTGAATCAGCAATGCCACTGCCGGAGGGGTTGCTCG
>CALEMO010000239.1 GCA_937910825.1 uncultured Solirubrobacterales bacterium
AAGACATCCGCGAGCTGACCGGATCGGTCACGCCCCACTTCTCGCTGCAGGTGAGAAACCGGGTGCGCCGCCTGATCGAACCTCTCCCTCCCGGACATCCGGCCCGAGTTGAAGGTGAACGTCAGATCACCCGCCTTGAAGCGCTTTCGCGCCACAGCGGACAGCCTGCTTCGGACGGCAACTGAGGGGCCGGCGCTCGTGAAGAAGCTTGCAGCCGGGGTTGAAAGGATCGGGCAGTTCCCGCGGCCGATGGTCAATGTTTACCTGGCAGAGGACGTGCTGATCGATGCCGGAACCACCTGGTACCGCTGGCGCATCACGCGGCAGATCAAGGGCCGGAAGGTTTCGATGCTGGCACTGACCCACGTACACCCCGACCACCAGGGCATGGCCCGGGACATCTGCCGCGACCGCGACATCCCGCTGGCCTGCCATGCCGACGATGTCGACGCGATGGAGGGCCGGGTTCCGGTCAGCTCCGAGCAGATCCCGAACCCGATCGTCAGGGCCCTGCAGAAATCCTGGGAAGGACCGCCGCATAAAGTCAGCCGGGTTCTGGCCGAAGGTGACGAAGTCGCCGGTTTCAGGGTGATCCACGCTCCCGGCCATGCCCGGGGTGAAGTGATCTTCTTCCGCGAGGACGACCGGGTCGCGATCTGCGGTGACGTGATCCGCAACATGAGTTATGCCACGACCCTCGCCGGCGTTCAGGAGCCACCGGATTTTTTCACCTACGACCCGGTTGAGAACCGCCGTTCGATCCGCAAGCTGGCCGATCTGAATCCCAGCCTGATCCTGCCCGGCCACGGCCCCGAAGTCACTGACATCGCCGGCTTCGAGAAATTCGTCGAAAGCCTGCCGGCCGACTGAGCGGTGCCGCCCCAGGGAGCAGCCGGTCAGACCGGCTGGCCGCTTCCGAAGACTTCGATGATGCGGTCGTTGTATTCACTGACCTGCTCATTCGGAATGAAGTAGGTCGGGGCGCCGGGGAAAACTGCATCGGCGTAGGGAGCGATCTCTTCGACCTTCGCCCTGACCTTGTCCGGCGTTCCAACCGCGCAGTAGTGCTCGACCATCTCGTCCGAGATCGCCGCGGCCACACCCTCGATGTCCCCCTTGCGGAAAGCCGCAGCGGCGTCGGCTGCGTTCTGGCCGAAATCGTGGTGGTCAAACAGCGGCATGTAGGTCTTGACGGTCGAATAGAACGCCAGCGTGCGCCGGGCGGCATCGAGCCCACGCTCGTAATCGTCGTCGATCGCGACGCAGATGCTTGGCAGGAA
>CALEMO010000240.1 GCA_937910825.1 uncultured Solirubrobacterales bacterium
TCGTCGGCCTTCGCTCCAAGGACTTTCCGAGCCGCGGCGCGATGTTCGGCCTGCTCGGCCTCGGCCTCATTTTTGTGCTCGGAACTGCTGTCTTTGGCATCAAGCTCCAGATCGAGGAAGAGCATGAGCGGCAGGCGAAAGAACAGCCGATCGGCGAAGAGGCTTCGACCTCTCCCGTCCTGATTCCTTCCAACGTCGCCTGAGCATCCCCCCGGGGATGCTCGCGGTAAGCTCGACTCCGATGAAGCAGTTCCACGTGACCACCTTCGGGTGCCAGATGAACCAGCACGATTCCGAGCGGATGAAGGGGATGCTGACCTCGCTCGGCTACAGCGAAGTCGAGCAGCGCGACCAGGCTGACCTGATTCTCTTCAACACCTGTTCGATTCGCGAGAACGCGGATAACCGATTCATCTCCCACCTCGGTGAAGCGAAGCGGTTGAAATCCGAGAACCCTGAGCGCATCGTCGGCGTTGGCGGTTGCTGGGCGCAATCGGTGAAGGACGAAGTCTTCCGGCGTTTTCCGTTCGTCGACGTGGCCTTCGGTCCGGGCCAGATCCATCGACTCGCTGAATTTCTCAACTCGGATTCGCTCAGCGCCCAGGGGTACTTCGAATTCGAGGAGTTCTCGGGCGACCTGCCTTCGCACCGCGAGCGACAGTTTCAGGGCTGGCTGCAGATCTCGCAGGGCTGCAATTGCGCCTGTTCCTACTGCATAGTTCCGTCGACCAGGGGCAGGGAAGAAAGCCGTGACCCTGACCTGCTGATCACCGAAGCTGAGCGCCTCGCAGTCGACGGTGTACGCGAACTCACCCTTCTGGGCCAGAACGTGAACAGCTATGGGCGTGACCTTCCGGTGGAGAGCAGGATCAGGTTCTCGGATCTGCTGAGGCGGGTAGATCTGGTCGAGGGCATCGAGCGGGTTCGTTATATGAGCCCGCATCCAAAGGACATGCGCGAGGACGTGATCGACGCGCATGTCGAGCTGAAAAGCCTTTGTGAGCACATCCACCTGCCGCTTCAGTCGGGATCCAGCCCGATTCTCAAGCGGATGCGACGCACTTACAGCCGTGAGCGGTACATGGACCGGGTTTCGATGATTCGGGAGCGGCTTCCCGATTGCGGCATAACCACCGACATCATCGTCGGCTTTCCCGGGGAGACCGAAGCTGATTTCGCCCAGACACTGGAGGTCGTCGAGCAGGTTGGCTATGACCAGGCATTCACCTTCAACTATTCACCTCGCAGGGGAACCCTGGCGGCCGAGATGGATGACCAGGTCCCGCATGCCGTCAAGAAAGAGCGCATGTCACGCCTGATTGACGTGGTGCAGCGGCGCGCCCGGGAGCGGGCGCAGCGATTCGTGGGGCGCTCGCTTGAAGTACTGGTCGAAGGACCCAGCCGCAACGATCCGACCCGACTCAGGGGCCGCAGCCGCCACAGCAAGGCGGTGAACTTCGAAGGCACCGCCCTGCCGGGGCAGTTTGTCGAAGTCGAGGTCACATCGGCCACTTCGCAGACTCTCACCGGCTCGGAGAGGTTGCTCAGCCGGATCTCCGTTTGACGCCCGTGATCGCGGTTTTCGGACCGACCGGCATCGGCAAGAGCGCGGTCGTCGTGGAGCTGGCCCGGATGCTCGAGGCCAGGGGGGAGACGCCGGTGGCGATCAACTGTGACGCGATTCAGGTCTACCGTGGACTCGAGCTGATCAGCGGGGCGGTGACTGCCGAAGATGCGGGGGACATCGAGCACAGGCTGACGGCGTTCGTGCCCGTCGATGAAGAATTCAGTGCTGGAAAGTATGCCGAGCGCGCCCACGCCGAGATCGACGGAATTCTGGACGAAGGCGGCACGGCGATCCTGGTCGGCGGTACCGGTCTGTATCTGCGGGCAGCGCTATGTGAGATCGATTTCCGGCCAGCCGTTCCCGAGGCGCTGAGAGCGCAGGTGGAGGCCGAACTCGAAGGCGCTGGCGCAGCCGCGCTCCATGCGGGTCTTCCCGCCGAATACCGCGAGGCGATTCACCCAAACGACCGCAAGCGCATAGCCCGCACCGTGGAGCTGCTTCGCGACGGGCAGGTTCCGGCCCGGGACCACCGTGGCGGAGGAGAACTCTGGACCGCTCGCCTCCGGCGCCCGGCCAGGCTTTTCGGGCTGGTCGAAGACGACGACGAACTGATGCGCCGGATTTCTGTCCGGGTTGACCGCATGGTGGAAACGGGAGCGGGTGAAGAGGCCAGGCGGGCAGAGGCAGCCGGTGCCTCGCGAACGGCCCGCGCGGCGATCGGTTTCGAGGAATTCATCAACGGAGACACCGAGCGGATCAAGCTGCTCCATCGTCGGTACGGGCGGCGGCAGATGACCTGGATGCGGCGAATGGATGGGGTCACGGTCCTCGAACGCGTCGGGCGCGGTGATCGTGATGTCGCGTCGGACATGCTTGCGAGGATCGAATCTGGCCGCGCCGAAATGCAGGCTTAGCCTCTTCCGGATAGCTTGAGAGCTGGTATGAAGTTCGAAAAATGGCAAGCACTCGGCAACGACTACGTGATCATCGAGCAGGATGATTTGCCGTGGGAGCTCAACCAGCAGCGGGTAAAGGGGATCTGTGATCCCCATTTTGGCGTTGGATCCGACGGAGTACTTCTGATCTCGAAGAGCGAAGACCCTCAGTACGTCGCCAAGCTTCGAATTTTTAACCCCGACGGATCGGAAGCGGAGCTGTCAGGAAACGGTGCGCGGGAGGCGATTCTCTACCTCAGGCGCCACGGATGGACGGATCTTGACGACTTTACGATTCTGACCCAATCCGGCCCGGTGACACCGAAGATCACCTCCGAGCGCACATGTTCGGTCGCGATGGGTCAGGCCTCGACTACCTCGACCGACTTCCCCAGCGGCGAAGCAGACGGCATTGGGATCGTAAATTCGTCGGGCAAGGACTGGAGCTTCCAGCATGTGTCGATCGGCAATCCTCAATGCGCGATCGAAGTCGCCGGTGACCTCGAGGACCTGGATCTGTCGAAGATCGGCCCGGAAATTGAGAACAGCGGTCTGTTCCCAAACCGGACCAACGTCTCTTTTTTCCGGGTATCCGGGTCCAGGGTGCGTGCGCGGATCTTCGAGAGAGGCGTGGGAGAGACCCTTTCATCCGGAACCGGCGCCAGTGGAGCCGCAGTTGCCGCCTTCCTGAGCGGTGCTCCGAGCCCGATTACGGTCGAACTTGACGGCGGGGAACTGCTGGTTGAAATTTCACCTGATCTTGCGGTCACCCTGACTGGCTGGGCCGACCCGATCCTCACCGGCGTGCTCGCGCCGGAACTCGTTGAATCGATGGCCGGACTCACGGGCTGAGCCAGAAAAGCTTCGCAAACCACCCTGAACCTCAAGGAGAAAAGTTGGCACTGACCGATCCCTCAAAGCGCCTCGAAGCGATGCCGCCCTACATGTTCGCCGAACTCGAGCGCCGCATCGCCGACAAGCGTGCCGCCGGAATCGATGTAATCAGTCTCGGCATCGGGGATCCGGACATGCCGACCTACCCGCATGTGGTCGAGGCGATGCAGGCGGCAGTCGCAGATCCGGGGACGCAGAACTATCCCTCGAATCGCGGCAGGCAAGAGTTTCGCCAGGCCTTCGCCGACTTCTACGCCGAGCGCTTCGGCGTAACGATAGATCCCGAAAGTGAAGTGATTCCGGCGATCGGGGCCAAAGAATGTATCTACAACCTCTGCTTCGCTTTTCTGGATCCGGGCGACGTTGCGCTGGCATCGGATCCGGGCTA
>CALEMO010000241.1 GCA_937910825.1 uncultured Solirubrobacterales bacterium
GGAAAGTGGAGCCGAAGGCAGCGGGGGCATCCACACGACTCTGGTCGAGCGGGTCAGGAGCGCGGCGACGACCGATCTGAGTCAAGCGAGCGACTCGGTAAAGGGCCACTACGAAGCCGGCCTCGAGGCCGGTCGCGAAGTCGGCTGAAGCCCGGAGTGAAAGACTGTCTGATGAATCGCCGTAAACGATGAGAGGCTTTCTTGACTGACCAGCTCTGGGGTGGCGAAACCACCAAGGCCGTTGCCAATTTTCCCGTCTCCGGAGAGCCGGTTCCGGCTCCGGTGATCCACTGGCTCGGAAGGATCAAGGCCGAAGCCGCCCGGGCCAATGCTGAACTGGGTCTGCTCGACTCCGACATCGCCGACCGGATCGCCGCGGCCGGCGAAGAGATTGCCGCCGGCAAGCACGATGACCAGTTTCCGGTGGATGTATTCCAAACCGGTTCGGGCACCTCCTCGAACATGAATACGAACGAAGTGATCGCGGCGCTCGCCGGGGATACGGTCCACCGAAACGATCACGTGAACATGGGCCAGTCTTCAAACGACGTCTTCCCGTCCGCAGTCCACCTCGCCGCGCTCGACCAGACGAGCAACCAGTTGCTGCCCGCGATGGAGGTCCTCGCCGCCGCCCTGTCTGCCAAGGCCGACGAGTTCCGCGACGTGGTCAAGGCCGGCCGGACCCACCTCATGGACGCGGTACCGGTGACCCTGGGGCAGGAATTTGGCGGCTACGCCTCACAGGTCCGCCATGGAATGGACCGCGTCCGGGGAACCCTGGCCAGGGTCGGCCAGATCCCGCTCGGCGGGACCGCGACCGGAACCGGTCTCAATACCCACCCCGACTTCGCCGCCGGTGTGCGCCGCAGGCTTGAGGATGCTTCCGACCTGAGCATTTCCGCCCCGGAGGACCGCTTCGAGGCACAGGCGAACCGCGACGCCCTGGTTGAGCTCTCCGGTGCGCTCAAGGTGTATGCGGTCTCACTGAACAAGATCGCCAACGACCTGGCCCTGATGGGCTCCGGCCCGAGGGCTGGACTCGCCGAGATCCACCTGCCGGAGCTTCAGAAGGGTTCTTCGATCATGCCCGGCAAGGTCAACCCGGTGATCCCCGAAGTGGTGATCCAGGTCGCCGCCCAGGTGATTGGAAACGATACGACGATCACCATCGCCGGATCCCAGGGTCAATTCGAACTCAACGTGAGGGTCCCGCTGATCGCGAGGAACCTGCTCGGATCGATCAAGATCCTGACGAGCGCGTCCCTGTTGCTTGATCAAAAGTGCGTCTCCGGGATCGAAGCCAACGTCGCTGCGAACGAAGTCCACGCGGAAGCGACCCTGGCCACGGCGACGGCGCTCAATCCGTTTATCGGCTATGACCGTGCTTCCGAGATCGTTCAGGAAGCCGCGCGATCAGGCAGGGCGCTGCGCGAGGTCGCGATCGAGCTCGGGGTGGAGGAAGAGATCCTCAGCGAGGCCCTGGATCACAACAAGATGGCCCGGCCGCACGAATAGTCATTGACTTGCCGGATCCCCCGGCCCCTCGGTGGCGGCGTCTTCGGCCAGCAGCATTGTGTCGTCTTCGGACGAAGCGATTTCTTCAGCGGCTGGTGGGACCGTGGCGGCGGTAGCCGCGGCCTCTTCGCGCCTCTGCCGGTCACTTTCGAGATCGGCGACGTACTGCTCGTCCCAGCCGAGGCGGTCTTTCAGATTGAGGATCAACAGCGGGAACGCGATCAGGAAAGCACCGAAAATGAGGCTCAGCAGGAAGGCGCCGAAAGTAAGCACCTTGTCGTCACCGGCGGCCCAGTACATCGCTGCCCCGACTGGCAGGTAGATGAAGACCGCGGTGATCGTTCCCGGGGTCAGGCGCTCGGCCCGGGCACTCGGGATCATGTGCCCGAAGACGGCGGTGATGATGAAGAAGCCGGCCAGCGCGAGGCTGATCGCTGGGGCCCACCAGCCGATCGCGGCTCCCGCGAGCGCGATGAAGATCAGTCCCAGGTTGGCGATCAGAAAGTCCGATTCCCTGAAGCTGGCCCCGAATCTGGGACCGAGTTCATGGTTGGCCCAGTTGACCCAGCCGAAGATGTATTGCTCAAAGGCGTGAAGCGCCACTGCGATGACGCCGACCCAGAGAATCCAAGATTGAGAATCCATCGTCAGAGCCTAGTGACCGACCGGGCTCAGGTGCCCTGAAAGGTGACCATGCGCTCTTCGGTCAGTTCAATCACCGAGAAGGCCGGACCCTCGCGGGTATTGCCGGAATCCTTGATACCGCCATAGGGCTGCTGATCAGCCCGGAAGGTCGGTACCTCGTTGATAAGCACGCCCCCGAATTCGAGGGTATTGGCGGCCTTGAGTCCATTGCCGATATCGGCGGTGAATACTCCGGCCTGCAGGCCGAATTTCGAATCGTTGGCCATCGCCAGCCCCTGGTCGAAATCGGAGAAGCGGTCAACAGTCGCCACCGGGCCGAAGATCTCTTCGCACCAGACATTCGCCTTGCGGTCAGGATGTTCGATCAGGGTCGGCGCCAGACAGCGGCCCTCGTCGACCAGTTCGCCGCCGGTCAGCAACTTGCCGCCACCGGCCACCGCCTCGTCGATCCATTCTTTTACCCGGTCCCGCTCCCCCGGGGTGATCAGCGGCCCGATGTCGGTATCGGGCAGGATCGGATCGCCCACCTTGAGACTTTCCATGTTGGTGACCAGCCGCTCGATGAAGCCGTCGGCGATGTCTTCATGAAGCAGGATGCGCTGGATCGAAATACAGCTCTGGCCAGCGTGGGAAAAGGCGTGGAGCTGGGCTTTGTCGGCCGCGGTCTGCCAGTCGCCGTCGTGGTTGACGATCAGCGGAGCATTCGAACCGAGCTCGAGATTGACCTTTTTCTGGGGAACCTTGGCGGCGATGCCCCAGCCGACCGGAACCGATCCGGTGAAAGTGATCGCCCGGGTCAGTTCGTGCTCGACGATCGCGTTGCCGACCTTTCGGCCGCCGCCGGGGATTACGCTCAGCCAGCCATTCGGCAGGCCGGCGTCGATCAGGATCTGAGCCAGCTTGATCGATGAGATCGGGGTCTGGCCGGCCGGCTTGAGCACGACTGCGTTTCCGGCGGCGATCGCCGGCCCGAGTTTGTGGGCGACGAGATTGAGCGGGAAGTTGAACGGGCTGATCGCGCCGACCACGCCATAAGGCACCCGCAGCATCACGCCGAGTTTGCCCATGCCTGCGGCCGAGGCCTCCATCGGGACCGTGCCACCAGTCAGTTTGCGGGCTTCGGTGGCAGAAAACTTGAGGGTGCCGACCATGCGATCGGCTTCGACCCGGGCTGTCTTGATCGGCTTGCCGGCCTCCCGGCAGATGGTCTCCGCCAGGTCGTCTTGACGCTCGGCAGCCAGCGCGGCTGCCCGGTCGAGGATCTCCGCCCGCTTGTACTGGGGCAGGCCGCCTTCGGAAAACACCTGGTGAGCGGCCCTGACAGCGCGATCGACCAGTGCTTCGTCGCCCTGTGCCACGCGGGCGATCAGGCTGTTGTCATAGGGGCTGCGGACTTCGTCCCAGGCACCGGTTTCGATCCATTCACCTGCCAGCAAAAGCTTGTGATCCAAGTCAACCTCTCCTGATTGTGCGTTCGACAATGGGGAACCAGATTAGTTGATCCACCGCGCTCGCTTGCAATCTCGCGGGCAGGGCGAGACAAAGCCGTGGCGAAACTGTTGTCTGAAGGTATGGCACGAAAAACCACTCGCTTTCTCGCGACCCTGATCCCGGCCCTGGCGGCCGCAGCACTGCTGCTGCCCGCCGGACCTGCCAAAGCCGCCTGGACGGTCAAGGGCGGCGGCTTCGGACACGGCGTGGGCATGAGCGCCTACGGCGCTTTCGGCATGGCCAAACACGGCTGGAACCACAAGAAGATCCTGCGTCACTACTACCGCGGGACGCGGATCGGGAAGCTGCAGAAAAGCCGCAGCGTGGGGGTCCTGCTCGATGTCAAAGCCGGCAATGTCTATTTCTCCGGGGCGAAACTGGCCTGCGGACGAAAGCTGGCATCGTCACGTACATACGGGGCAAGACTGGTCGGTAAAACGGTCAGGCTGATCAATTCGAACGGCAAGGGGCTCGAAAACTGTGGCCGGCGGCTGAAGACCGGGCAGGGCGGACGCACCACCATCAGGGGGCTCGGCAAATACCGGGGCGGCCTCCGGGTAGTTCCTGCCGGCTCACCGTCCGGTTCGCTGAATGTGATCAACCTCGTATCGATCAATGACTACGTAAAGGGTGTCGTGCCCAACGAGTCGATCCCTTCGTGGCCGATGGCCGCATTGCGGGCACAGGCAGTCGCCTCAAGGTCATTCGCCCTGAGCGGCGGAGTCGGCGGCAAGGGATTCGATCTCTATAGCGATACGCGCAGCCAGGTCTACGGGCCGGTCTCGACGGAATACGAGCGTACGAACAAGGCTGCCGCCCAGACCTCCTCGCAGCTCGTGATGTACAAAAAGCAGGTGGCTTTGACCGTATTTTCAGCAAGCTCGGGCGGTCATACCGAAAACGTCGAAAACATCTGGTTCGGTGACCCGGTTCCGTACCTCAAAGGGGTCCGCGACCCCTTCGACGGAGTCTCCCCCTATCACCGGTGGAGCAAAAGCTTCTCGAACTCTGCGATCCGGAACGCACTCGAGGTCAAAGGCCGCCTCAAACGTGTGAAGATCACCAAGTACGGGGTTTCGAAGCGCATCATCTGGGCCCGGCTCTACGGAATGGGCGGGGTCAGCAAGATCAGGGGCGACACCCTCCAGTATGCACTCGGCCTTCCGGACCGCCTGGTCTTCTCGATCAAGAAGGGCTCGGCCGGCAAGACCTCAGCGTCTCAGGCCCGATCGTTGCCGGCTGGCAACGGCACAGTGCCGCCGAGCACACTGCCCAGCGCGGCACCGACGACGACGTCCGAGGGGTAATGCATGCCCAGATAGGGGCGGGTCGCGGCCATGATTGCGGCTGCGCCGAACAGGGCCAGCCGCAGCTCGGGCCTGATCCGCGACATCGCGGTGGCCGCGGCAAAGGAGGCAGTCGCGTGGGCCGAAGGGAACGACAGGGACGAGGGCGCCCCGCCGAGCGGCGGCAGTCCTTCCAGCACCGGGCGAGGCCTTTTTGCGATCAGCTTGATGCCGAAGTTGAGGCCGATTGCCAGCGGCCCGATCAAGGATGAAAAGAGCCACTGTTTCCGGCGGGGCGGGTCCAGCACTGCCCCGGCGAGGCCGATGCCGAACCAGAGATAGCCGTTCTCACCGGATTTCGCCACGAGCTGGACGGCCTTCTCGGCGGCGGGGGTGTGGCCGCGGGTCCGCATCAGCTTCAGCAGTTTGAGGTCGGTTTCTTTCATGCGAAGGGGCAGGATACGCAGACGCCGTCCCTGCCGTTCGGGGATGATCCCGTTCGGAGGTGGAGTTCGGGAGCGAATCCGAATATGAACGGGCTTTCCGCAAGGCTGGCCTGCCCCTGCTGACTGAGGACTATTCGCCAGCGCAGGATATTTTCAACCGGGCGGTTCCGCTGCTCGGTCTGGTCATTTTGCTGAAGGTTCTTGCTCCCCTGAACTCGGACTGGACGTTCTGGCAAAACCTGGTCGCAGTGGTCGTCAGCCTCGGTGTGATCCTGGCCGCTCTGGGTCTGGTCAACCGACTGAGAGGCCGCAGCTTCTTCTCCAGGCCGAGCCGGGTCGGCCCCGCCGAGCTGGCTGCCTTCGTGATCGTGCCGGCACTGCTGCCCGGCCTTTTCGTCGCACTCGGCAGCGCCCTTCTTTTTGCCCGGCTGCCAAAAGTAGTGGCGAGCCTCGAGCAGAGCGCCGGCGGCGATGGCCCGCCGCTCGACCACCGTCAGCGCTTCAGCGTCGGGCTGGTGCTGTTCGTCAGCCAGTCACTGCAGATCCTGCTGGTCGCTCTGGCGGTCGCCGGGTTCTTCATCGTCTTCGGCCTGCTCACGGTCAATGCTGACTTGATTGCCAACTGGATCAAAGCGACTCCGGAGGTGCTGTTCGGCTTCCGGATCGGTGAACGCGAGGCTGAAGTCACGACAGAACTGCTTCGTGTCGCGGGGGCGCTGGCGGCTTTCACCGGCCTCTACTTCGCGATCTCGATGTTGACCGACGAGCTGTACCGCCGGGAGTTCCTCAGTCAGATTACGACGAGATGAAGGTGACCTTCAGGCGCCGGACAGAGTACCTCGCCCTGCGCCGGTCCGGTACTTCAGAGGACTAGAAGCCGACTTTGGAGGTGCTGCTGGTGATGCGAACGAAGATCACCTTGGCCAGGTCCAGAATCAGGGTGCCTTCTTCGTAGTTGACTTCATGTGTGCCGCCCGACTTCGCGAGCGCGGAGCGCAGCGACTTCAGTTGCTCGTCGTCAAGCCTCACCGGAACAACCTGGCCTCCTTCGAAGCCGATCTCGATCTTGTGCAGTGACGCCATCAGTGCTCTTCCGCCGGTTCGACGATTTCAGTCAGCACCGAGCCGGTTGTTGCCGGATGGGCGAAGGCGACCCGGCTTCCCCGGATCCCGGTGCGAGGCTGCTTGTCGAGCATGCGAATGCCCGCTGCCTCCGCATTCTTGATCGCCTCCTCGATGTTCTCCACGGCATAGGCGACGTGG
>CALEMO010000242.1 GCA_937910825.1 uncultured Solirubrobacterales bacterium
GGAAGGCGGCCAGGAAGACACTTGGCAAGTTTCGTGAACCACTGCTGCGACTATTCATGGCAGCATCATGTACGGCGCGCATTCGCCTTGAATAAGCCGTTTCCTAACGGTTCCTAAATCTTTGCAGCGAAGCTCAGATAAATCCCGGGCAGGTTCAGGGCAGGAGGTGCTCGCTGGTCGCGTCGCTCATCCCGGAAAGTTCCCGTACCTTGGCCGCCGGATCGTCGGCCCTCATCAGGCTCTCCCCGATCAGGGCTGCATCAACACCGACCCGCTCGAGCTCAACCAGTTCCTCGCGTCGCGAAATGCCACTTTCGGAAACCACCGTCTTGCCAGCCGGTACATCGGTGATCAGTTCATAGGTCGTGCCGACGTCAACCACTCCCGTATCCAGGTTCCGGTTGTTGATGCCGATGACTTCGGCCTCCGCTTCAAGCGCACGGTCGAGCTCGGGTTCGTCGTGAACTTCAACCACGCAGTCCAGGTCCAGATCCCAGGCAGCGGACTGAAAATCCCGCAGGCGCTGGTCATCGAGTACCGCAACGATCAGCAGGATCGCGTCGGCTCCACCAACCGCGGCCTCGACCAGCTGGTAGTGGTCCACGATGAAATCCTTACGGATGATTGGCAGCCCGCAGCTGGATCGAGCCGTTGCGAGGTCTTCAAGGCTGCCACCGAAGTTGGTGCTGTCAGTAAGCACGGAAAGTGCCGCCGCCCCTCCCTGCTCGTAAGCCTGCACCTGCTCGGCGAGCTCGGTGCCGGGGGCGATATCGCCGGCGCTCGGGGAGCGACGCTTGAACTCGCAGATCAGCGACATTCCAGGCCTGGTCAGCGCCTCTCTGAAAGGACGATCGCGATCGCGGCTCTCGAGACGATTCTCGAGATCTGAAAGCGGAGTCTGCCGGCGGCGCGCGGCGACGCCCTTGCTCGCGTCAGAAATCAGTTGCTCAAGAATGCCCACAGTCGGCTCAAGCCTACTGGTCGGCGGTGAAGCTGACGAGGCGTGAAAGAACTCCTGCGGCTGCTCCGCTGTCGATCGACTCACGGGCCGCAGCCACGCCCGATCCGAAATCTTCTGCCTTTCCACCGACGTAGATCGCGGCGGCCGCATTCAGCAGGACGAGATCCCGGCGAGCGGAGCGCTCGCCTTCGAGCACTGCCCTTGTCGCTTCCGCGTTCTCGGCCGGGCTGCCGCCCGCCACTTCACCCAGCTCGGCGGTCTTTATGCCGAACTCGTCCGGCGATACGGTCAACTCCCTGGTTCCGTCAGGGGAGACCTCGATCATCCGGGTGGCCCCGCTGATCGAAATCTCGTCAAGGCCGTCATCCCCGGCTACGACCAGGGCCAGTTCGGTCCCCAGGCCGATCAGGGCCTCGGCGATCGTCTCCTGGTAGCGACGGTCCGAAACCCCGATCACCTGGCGGGATGCTCCAGCCGGATTGGTCAGTGGTCCGAGGAAGTTGAAAATCGTGCGCACGGCGAGTTCTTTACGGACCGGCACCACATGCGACATCGCCTGATGATGATTCGGCGCGAACATGAACCCGAAGCCGAACTCGTCGATCGAGGCACGTACCTGGTCGGGATCGCAGTCGATGCTCACGCCCAGCGCTTCGAGCAGGTCGGCCGAACCGCTCCTGCTCGTATTCGAACGATTGCCGTGCTTGGCGATCGCACAACCAGCACCGGCAGCGACGATCGCCGCGGTGGTGGAAACGTTGAATGTCGATGGCCCACCCCCCGTGCCGGCCGTATCCACCAGGTCGTTGCGGCCGGTATCGACGGGCGTAGCAAGGAACCTCATCGTCCTGGCAAGACCAATCAGCTCGGGCACCGTTTCACCCTTGCTGCGCAATGCGATCAGGAAAGCCGCAGTCTGGATGTCGCTCGAGCGGCCCTCCATGATCTCGGAGAGCACCGCAGCAGAATGGTCGACCGTCAGGTGGTTGCCGGAGGCCACAGCGTCTATCGCCCGGGTCAGGATTTCATTCGGCACTCTCAGACACCTCCGCTTCACTCTTGCCGATGAAATTGGCGATCATCGACTTTCCTTCGGGGGTGAGCACCGATTCCGGATGGAACTGGACTCCTTCAGCCGGCAGCTCACGATGTCTGACGCCCATGACGATGTCACCGTAGGTAGCGGTCACTTCAAGGACGTCGGGGATCTCCGGACCGGCGATCAGGGAGTGGTAGCGACCGACGGTCAAAGGCGAAGGCAGGCCTTCGTAGATCGTCCTGCCGTCGTGCTCGATCTGTGCGTCTTTTCCGTGGATCGGCTCGGCCTGTACCACGCTGCCACCGTATGCCTGAACCATCGCCTGGTGCCCGAGGCAGACCCCCAGGACAGGGGTCCCGGAGGACGCAAAGGCCGGAATCGCCTCGAGCGAAATCCCCGCCTCGTTCGGCGTACAGGGACCAGGTGATACGAGCACCCGGTCGAAACCTTCATCGACCAGCGCGGAGACCGTGCGGGCATCGTTCCTGACCACGAGCACCTCTGCGCCAAGCTCGCCGATGTACTGCACGAGGTTGTAGACGAACGAGTCGTAATTGTCGATCACGAGGACACGCATATCAGGCCCAGTCCGGGTGCTCACAGGCGAGCTCGACAGCCTGGAACATCGCCTTTGCTTTGTTGACCGACTCCACATATTCGTACTCGGGCCTGGCATCGGCCACGGTTCCACCGCCGGCCTGGATATGAACCATTCCGTCCTTGATCACGGCCGTCCTGATGTGGATCGCCGTATCGAGGTCCCCGGTCCAGGAGAGGTAGCCGATCGCTCCTCCGTAGGAGCAGCGCTTCACCTTCTCCATCTCGTCGATGATCTGCATCGCCCTGACTTTGGGCGCACCCGACAGCGTGCCCGCGGGCAAAGCCGAGCGCAATACGTCCAGGGCGCCGACGCCCTGCTTCAACCTGCCGGTCACCCGGCTGACGATGTGCATCACATGCGAATAGGTCTCGACCACCATCATCTCTTCGACCTTAACCGAGCCGTACTCGGCCTCACGGCCGATGTCATTGCGGGCGAGATCCACCAGCATCACGTGCTCGGCCCGTTCTTTCGGATCCGAGATCAGTTCTTCGGCGAGGCGGCGGTCCTCTTCTTCGCTGCCTCCCCGGGGTGAAGTCCCGGCGATCGGACGAATCTCCACGATGTCGCCGTTGACCTTGAGCAATGGCTCGGGCGAGGCCCCGGCAATCTGAAAATCACCGAATTCCAGGAAGTACATGTAGGGCGAAGGGTTGATCGCCCGCAGCCCACGGTAGATCGAGAAGGATTCGGTTTTCGACTGGGCCGAGAACCGCTGGGATGGGACCACCTGAAAGGCATCCCCGGCGTAGATGTATTCGACGATGCGGGCTACCGTGGACTCGAATTCTTC
Organism: uncultured Solirubrobacterales bacterium; assembly: GCA_937910825.1. Taxonomy (GTDB): domain Bacteria; phylum Actinomycetota; class Thermoleophilia; order Solirubrobacterales; family 70-9; genus 67-14. The sequence continues at coordinate 3,395 of CALEMO010000242.1, forward strand.
GCGAGTCACGTTCGACTCGAAGCGCGGTGCTTCAACCGCGGCGGTCCCGTCATTCGTTGGCACGGGTCCTCGCAGGCGCTGCCGGACTGATTCGATCTTCGCGACCGCCGCCTCGTAGGCAGCGTCAATTCCGCCGTCGTCGACGAAAGCGCAGGACATGATCGTCATCTCGTTGTGCAGGTGGTCGAATACCACCATCACGTCGGTGATCATCAAAGCAAGGTCGGGCAAGCCCAGCGGATCGGGATTCGGCTGCGCCAGCGGTTCGACCGTGCGCACGAGGTCGTAGCCGAAAAGCCCGACCGCTCCACCGGCAAACGGGGGCACGCCCGGCAATTCGGCGACCCGGTATCGCTTCAGGTGATCGGCGACTGCCACGTAAGGGTCCGGGGCGTCAGTCTCGGAGATGGTTTCGCCGTCGCCAGAAAGTGCGTTTCCGGGATATTCGATCAGCCGGCCATCGTTCCAGCGCAGCACCGAGCGGGGATGTATTCCGAGGAACGAGTAGCGGCCAACCTGGCCACGTTCGGCCGACTCCAGCAGGAAACACGGTCCGCCGTCACGTAGCTTGAGAAAGGCGGAAACCG
>CALEMO010000243.1 GCA_937910825.1 uncultured Solirubrobacterales bacterium
CTGGATAATCGCAGCGGTCTGCAGCGGTTTGGGCTTCGCGCTGTACCAGCAGTCGATCGGCGGCTGAAGGTTTCGAAAAAGCGCTGCCGAATACAGGAGGTCGGCCCTAGGAATAGAAGGAATGAGGGTGGAATACGTCCACTCATCCAAGACCCGTCCGCCCTTGCCACCGGGCCCTTTCACCGTGGTCGGGCTTGCGCGTTCCGGGATCGCCGCGGCGACTGCCCTGAAAGCGCATGGGCAGGAGGTTTTCGGAGTTGATTCAGGTTTGCCGGGTGGGTTGGAAGCACTCGACGCAGCGGGTGTCGAATACGAACTCGAAACCGACGGTCTGACCCACCTCGATCACACCGGGACCCTGGTCAAGAGTCCCGGCGTTCCTTCCGCGGCCGCGATAGTCGAAGAAGCCCGTCGGCTCGGCTTGCCGGTGATCGGCGAACTGGAACTCGGGTGGCGCCTCGTGCAGGCTCGCTTCCTGGCAATCACCGGTACCAACGGCAAGACGACGACAACCGAGATGGCGGCCCACATCTTCCGCTCGGCAGGCCAGGAGGTAGCGGCTGCCGGAAATGTCGGCAACCCGTTGTCAGCTCTGGCGACAGAAGCTGCCGGCGACGCGATGACCGTGGTCTGCGAATGCTCGAGCTTCCAGCTCGAAGACACCCTTGAATTCTCCCCAGAGGTCGCGATCCACCTGAATCTTTCGCCGGACCACCTCGACCGGCACGGTGATCTTGAAAGCTACGGCCGGACAAAGCTCTCGATTTTCCGCAATCAGGGCGCCGGCGATGTGGCGATCGTCAACGCCTCGGACCCCCCGCTGCATGAATTGGTTCCGCCCGGTGATGCCGCAGTCGTGCGTTTCGGCTCGGACCCCGAGGACTCTCGTTGTCAGGTCACCCTGCGCCAGGGCATGATCGAAGTTGACGGTCTGCCGCTGCTCGATGTCACTGAACTGCGTGTGCCCGGATGGCACAACATTTCGAATGCAATGGCGGCCACAGCCGGCGCGCTCAGCCTGGGAATTTCGCCGGAAATGGTGGCCAGCGGGCTGCGAAGTTTCCCCGGTGTAGCCCACCGGCTCGAATACGTCACCGAGATCGCAGGGGTCTGGTTCATCAATGACTCAAAGGCGACCAACGTAGAAGCAACACGGACCGCTCTGGATTCCTTCGAATCCGGGGTCCACCTGATCGCCGGGGGCAGCTACAACGACGAAAGCTTCGACGGCCTGCTCGAGCCGGTGAAAGAGCATTGCCAGAGCGTCTACCTGATCGGCGAGGCCGGGGCCGCGATCGCCGCTGCCCTGTCAGTAGACGCAGAAGCCGGGGTAACGCTCGAAAACTGCGGCGATCTGGAGACCGCAGTGGTCAAGGCTGCTGACGCAGCCATGCTGGGGGAAACCGTGCTGCTTTCACCGGCTTGCGCCAGCTTTGACCAGTTCCGGGATTATGAGGATCGCGGCGCCGCCTTTCGCCGAATCGTCGGAGGTCTGGTTGTCGCGTAAACGAACAGACGGCCGCAAGCGCAAGTCCGGGAAGGCTTCCCTCGGGAAAAAGCCCGAGACTTCCGTTGCATACAACCTCCTGCTCACCGCCACCCTGATCCTGCTCGCCTTCGGCGCCGTGATGGTTTTCTCGGCGAGTTCGACCACCCGCATACTTTCCGACGGCGGGCTTTCCGACAGCGCCTTTTACCTGAAGAAAACGATCATCGTCGCAGCGATCGGTCTCGTCCTTATGCACCTCGTGGCGCGGGGAAAGCTCTCTTTCTTCCATGAAAAAACCCCGCTTTTCCTCGGGGTCACCCTTTTCAGTCTGGTTGCAGTTCTGCTCGCCGGTACGGCCGTCAACGGAACCAAGGGCTGGTTCGTCGCCGGTCCGATCCAGATCCAGCCCGCAGAATTCCTGAAGCTGGCGCTGGTGCTTTACGGGGCGTATTTCTTCGCCAACCGTCCTGACCGCCTGCACTCGGTGAAGGAGATGAAGCCCTACCTGCTTTTTACGGCCGTGGCTTGCGGCCTGGTCCTACTTCAGCCCGACATGGGCACGATGATGATCGCCCTGTTCGCAGTAGGCCTGACGCTGTTCGTATCCGGCGCACGGCCGCGGGACCTGGGCCTCCTGTTCGGTGTAGTCGCTTCATTGGGCCTCGTTATGGCGCTTGCCGCACCGTACCGTCGTGACCGCCTGCTCAACTTCCTGAATCCGGAGGCTGACGTCACCGGGGGCGGTTTTCAGGTGATCCAGGCCAAGATCGCGATCGGGTCGGGCGGTTTCGACGGGGTCGGCATCGGCAACGGCGTGCAGAAGGCTTTCTACCTGCCAGAGGCTCATACGGACATGATCTCCGCCGTGATCGGCGAAGAATTCGGCCTGATCGGTTTCACCATGCTGATTCTCGTCTTCGGAATCTTCGGTTATGCCGGATTCCAGATTGCCCGCAAAGCCAAGGACGATTACGGCCGCATCCTCGCCTCCGGATTGACTGGCCTGGTGCTGATCCAGGCAAGCCTCAACCTTTACGCGGTCATGGGCATGGCCCCGCTCACCGGTATTCCCCTGCCTCTGGTCTCCTACGGAAATAACAGTCTGATCGTCACCCTGGTGGCGGTCGGCCTGATTCTCAATGTAGCCAAGGGCGGGCAGGTGGCGTCGCTGCGCAAGGCGGGGCCATCGCGTCGACGGGGTGGAGTTGCGAAACTCCGACTGGTTGAGAGCAAGCGAAATACAAATACCAAGCGAAGGACGGCCGCAAGTGGCCAAAGTCGTCATAGCGGCGGGCGGAACGGCCGGTCACGTGGTACCGGCAATAGCCGTAGCCGACGAGCTTAGGGACCAAGGCTCAACGGTCAGCTTTCTCGGTGCCCGCGGCAGGGTCGAGGCTGACCTGGTGCCTGAAGCAGGCTACGAAGTCGACTTGCTCGACCTCTCTGGGATCGACCGCATGAACCCGCTGAAGGCAGCAAGGGCGGCGGCGCAGGCGGCGATCGCCGTACCGCGGGCCCGCCGGCTGCTTCGGGACCGGGGGGCAGAAGTGGTGATGGGCGGAGGCGGCTTCGTCGCCGGACCCGCCGGCATCGCGGCTTACAGCTTGGGGATTCCGCTGGTACTTACCGAGGCTGACCGCCACCTCGGCCTGGCAAACCGGCTGCTCGCCCGCAGGGCCGACCGGGTCTGCCTGGCCTTTGCGATCGACCGCGCAGAGGGAGACCGGTACCTGGTCACCGGACGTCCGGTCAACCGGGCCGTGCTCGATGGAGACCGCGATTGGGCCAGGAAGCGCTTCGGCCTCGATGCTGCGGCCAAAGTCCTATTGGTCATGGGCGGCAGTCTGGGTGCTCGCAGCATCAATCAGGCTGCGGTCGAAGCATTTGCCGAGCGTCCCGGCCGCAACTTCGACGTGATTCATGTGGCGGGTCGGCGTGACTTTTCCGAACTCACTGAACGTTTGCGAGGCGCAGCCCACGCAGAGCGCTATACGTTGATCGAGTACGAACCGGATCTGGGTGACTGCCTTGCGGCCTGTGATCTGGTGCTCGCCCGCTCAGGAGGCTCAATATTCGAACTCACGGCGACCGGCCGACCTGGTGTCCTGGTTCCCTACCCGTTTGCGACGGCTGACCATCAAAGCGCGAACGCCGCCTGGATGGCCGATGCCGGAGCTGCGTTAGTGGTGAAGGACGATGCGCTCTCGGCTGATCTGATCCTGGAGATGATCTCAGACCTGTTTGCTGATCCCGGAAGGCTCGCCGCGATGAGCAAGGCATCGGCTTGCCTTGCCATGCCAGATGCCGCAGCCGAGATCGCCGAACAGGTCCAACTTGCATCGCGGGGCCTCAATTGAGGCCCGACTGGCAGGAGAGACAGCTCCATTTCATCGGCGTCGGTGGCGCCGGCATGAGCGGTCTGG
>CALEMO010000244.1 GCA_937910825.1 uncultured Solirubrobacterales bacterium
CGCTGGCCATTTTCTTCTGAAGTTCTTCGGCTTCGTCTTCGGAAACCTGTTCTTCAGCCTTTTCAATCAGGCTGAGCACGTCGCCCATGCCAAGGATCCGGCCCGCCATCCGGTCGGGATGGAAGCGCTCGAAGTCGTCCAGCTTTTCTCCGGTGGACGCGAAAATGATCGGTTTGCCGGTTACAGCCTTGACCGAAAGTGCCGCGCCACCGCGGGCATCGCCGTCCAGCTTGGAGATGATGACGCCGTCGAATTCGGCCGACTCGGAGAAGGATTCGGCGACTCCGACCGCATCCTGTCCGGTCATCGCGTCGACCACGAGCAGCACGTTGTGAGGCTTCACCCGCTTGCGGATGCGGACCAGCTCGTCCATCAGCTCCGAGTCGATATGAAGCCGGCCGGCGGTATCGACGATCAGGACGTCGCGGTTTTCTTCGGTGGCCTTTTTGAGTGCCCAGCCGGCGATATCAACCGGGTCGGCGTCGCTGCCCTGCTGGTAGACGACAGCTCCGGCGCGCTTGCCGACCGTCTCCAGCTGCTGGATCGCTGCCGGGCGGTAGACGTCGCACGCGGCAAGGGCGACCCGCTTGCCGTCCTTGGCCAGCAGCTTGGCGAGTTTGGCGGTCGCCGTGGTTTTGCCGGACCCCTGAAGACCGGCCATCATGATCACGGTCGGCCCGCGGTTCGAGAAGACCAGGTCGCGCCCGGCGCCGCCCATCAGCTCGGTAAGCTCCTCGCTGACGATCTTCACGACCTGCTGGCCGGGGTTCAGGCTTCCGAGCACATCGGCGCCCAGGCAGCGCTCCTTCACCTTGGCGGTGAATGCCTTGACCACCTTGAAATTGACGTCAGCTTCGAGCAGGGCGAGGCGGATCTCCCGCATCGCGCGATCAACGTCGTCGTCGCTCAGCTTGCCCCGTCCGCGCACGTCGGAAAGGGTCGCCTGCAGTCGCTCGGATAGCTGGTCAAACATGGCTTCTCACCCTACCGGGCGTGGCGTGTGGTCACGAGGTGGAATGCAGGGGGTCTCCTGCCTACCCAATTTCGTCGCGGAGGAGCAGGCCCGCGCGGAGCTAGTCCTCGGCTAGCAGGGCTTCGGCGAATTCGGTGGGGTCGAATGGGCGCAGGTCTTCGATCGCCTCGCCGACGCCGATCAGCTTCACGGGCATCTGGAGTTCGGTCGCTATCGCGAGGGTTATCCCCCCTTTGGCGGTCCCATCCAGCTTGGTCAGCACGACACCGTCCACCTGGGTCGCCTCGGAAAATGCCTGCGCCTGGCGCAGACCGTTCTGTCCGGTTGTCGCGTCGATCGAGATCAGGGTCTCATGCGGCGCCCCCGGCAACTGCTTCTCGATCACCCGGCGCACTTTGCCCAGCTCGTCCATCAGGTTGCCCTGGGTATGCAGGCGGCCGGCCGTATCGATGATCAGTACATCGACCCCGCGGGCCCGCGCGGCGTTGACCGCGTCGAAAGCGACGGAACCGGGGTCGGCCCCTTCGTTCGAACGGATGATGTCGACATCTGCCCGCTCGGCCCAGGTGGTCAGCTGCTCGGCAGCCGCGGCTCGGTAGGTATCAGCGGCCCCTAGCAGCACGGAAAGGCCGAGCTCATGCTTCAGGTGCCAGGCGATCTTGCCGATGCTTGTCGTCTTGCCGGTTCCGTTCACGCCGGTCATCAGCAGGACGGCGGGGTCACCACTGAGATTGATCGGTGAGCGGTTGGTCGAAGCGATTTCAGCGAGGATTTCGATCAGGCGGGCTTTGATTGCCTGGCCGTCGGGCGGCACCGCGCCCGAATCCACCTCGTGTTCAAGTTTCTCCACTACCCGGGCCGTCGTCGATGCGCCGGCGTCGGCCAGGATCAGGGCTTCTTCAAGTCGCTCCCAGGTTTCGTCGTCGATGCGATCGAACAGGCTCGAAGAGATCTCCTCCGAGAGAGCGCGCCTGCTCTTGGAAAGACTTTCCCGAAGCTTGCGAAACGCTCCGCGGCGCTTCGGGGCATCGTCAGAGGCTCCCTCCGCCAGCGGCGGCGTCAGCTCCCGGTCCCCCAAGTCGAGCATGTCATTCCAGCTTGTACTCACGCCGGGATTGTCTCAGGCTGCTTCTTCGAGGGTCACACCCTCGAGCGACGTCACGTCGCTCGGTAGGCGCCTCGAAATGACTTTGGTCACCCCGTCGCCGCCCATGCTGACGCCGTAGAGCACGTCGGCCGCCTCCATGGTCAGCTTCTGATGGGTGACGATCACGAACTGGGTCCGGTCCGAAAACCGCCTGACCAGTTCGAGGAACCGGTTGATATTCGTATCGTCAAGCGCAGCCTCGACTTCGTCGAGGATGTAGAAAGGACAGGGCCGGGCCAGAAATACGGCGAAGACGAAGGCGAGCGCGGTCATCGCCTTCTCCCCGCCCGACAGCAGGCTCATCTGCCTCATTCTCTTGCCTTCCGGCGTGACTTCGAGTTCGACTCCGAAGTCGTAGCTGCTTTCATCCTCGTCCGGTTCAGCTTGCTCATCCGACCCCTCCGGCGTTTCCTCCGGTGCCGGTTTCAGGTCAACAGAGCGAAGGCGGCCGCGGCCGTTCGGGAAGAGCTGAGCGATCATCTCTTCGAAGTTGGCCGTCGTCTTTTCGAAGGTTTCGTCGAAGGTGCGCTTGATCTCAGCGTCGATGTCGCGGATCACGCCTTCCAGTTCACGCAGGCCGCGCTCCGTATCTTCCCTCTGGGAGACCAGAAGCTCTACGTACTCGAGTGCTTCTTCGTATTCCTTGCGGGCGAGCGGATTGACCGGGCCGAGCCGCTCTCTCCTCGCCCTGAGGTTCTGCATGCGGCGCTCGATCTGCTCGCGCTCTTCGCTCGAAAGGGGCTCTTCGGCCTCTTCGATCTCATGGCCGAGCTTGCGGGATATGCGCGCCAGTTCAGTCACGGCTTCTTCGCGCCGGTCACCGAGATGCGCCGCCTCGACCTCGGACTGGGTGACCTGCTCGGCGACGGCCCGGAGTTTTCCCTGAATCATAATTTCCAGGTCCGAACAGCGCTTCAGCTCGGCTGCGATCTCGTCGGCGTCACCCTGGTCGCCGATCACCGTTCGCTCGGCCCGGGATACACGCTCACGGATGGCGCTCGCCACGGCGTCGGAGGCGTCTCGCATTTCACTGACTGCCACTGCCAGCGCTTCAACCTCCTCAAGGCGCTCTGCCAGACGCTCGCGGTGTCTTTCTCCCAGCAGCCCTTCCGCCCGCTTCGCGTGGGTCGAAGCACGGTCTGTGCCGGTATGAACTTCTGCAAGGGCCTTCAGCCGGGCGGCCTCGGGACCTTCCGAACGAGCCTTTTTCAGGCCATCGACAGCTTCGGCCAGTCCTGATTCGACCTGAGACAGTTCCTCCAGGAGGCGCTTGGCACGATCGCTCGGGCCCTCGCTCTCTCCGAGGTCAAAAGTCAGCGGTGCGAGCTCGACCCGCAGCTCTACGAGCCTGCGCTCAAGCTCCCGGCCGCGTTCGGAGAGCGTCAGGGCCTCCATCGAGACCCGCTCCTGGCCGGTGCGCAAAGAGTTAAGCAGGCCCCAGACTGCGGTGCGCTCGCGATCCCGTTCGGCAAATCTTTCTTCCGCGGCATTGCGTCGTTTCGAGACTTCGGACAGCTGTTCTTCGAAGCCACTGCGCAAAGCCCGCGCTTTGTTCGCGGCATCTCTGGCCGCCTCGAGCCGATCTTGCCCGAAGCGCAGCTCCTCGGCCACAACGCGGGACTTCAGGCTCAGTTCGTCACGCTCGATCCGGGCCCCGATCTCGGCTGAGTTCGCTTGCTGCTTGAGCGGGCGCAGCGCGCGCCGTGCTTCACGTTCAACGTCAAGGGCACGATCCAGGTTGTCACGGGTCGCGTTGAGTTTGAGTTCGGAGCGGCGGCGCCGCTTGCGGAACTTGCCGAGGCCGGCAGCCTCTTCGATCAACTGTCGCCGTTCCCGTGGCTTCGAATGGACGATCGCATCGACCCGGCCCTGGCTGATGACCGAATGCATCTCCTTGCCCATGTTCGCGTCAGAAAGGATCTCGACGATATCGACCAGCCGACAGCGCGCTCCGTTCAGGCGATATTCACCATCGCCGTTGCGGTCGAGCCGGCGGGTTATTGCTATTTCCGAGAGGTCGGTCTCGATCCGGCCATCAGAGTTGTCGATCACGACTTCAACTTCGGCCGCCGAGCGCGCGCCCACATCGCGACCGCCGACCGAGATCACGTCCTGCATCGAGGCCCCGCGAACCGCACCGGGACTCTGCTCACCGAGTGCCCAGAGAACCGCATCCGTGATGTTGGACTTGCCCGAGCCGTTCGGCCCGACGATCACGCTGACGCCCGGGGAAAACTTGAGCTCAGTCTTCTCCGGAAAGGATTTAAATCCCTTCATGGTCACGGAACGCAGAAACAT
>CALEMO010000245.1 GCA_937910825.1 uncultured Solirubrobacterales bacterium
CGAGCGTTGAACCGTTCGCCACCTACGAGGCGGCGGACGGGGCATTGATGATCTGTGCCGGAAACGACCAGCAGTTCGGCCGGCTCGTCGTCGCGATCGGTGCTCCTTCGCTGGCTGAAGACCCGAAGTTCGCTTCGAACAGCGACCGGGTGAAGAACCGGGAAGCTCTGCGCCCGGAACTCGAAGCTTCCCTGAGGCTCGATTCGACCGAGTATTGGGCTCGGATCCTGAACGATGCCGGAGTTCCCGCAGGTCCCGTCAACGACATCGGGGCCGGCTTCGCACTTGCCGATTCCTTGGGCCTGGCGCCGGTGGACGAGTTCGAAGGCATCAGGACCCCGAAGTCACCGGTCGGTCTCTCCGATACTCCGGTCGAGACCCGACGCCGGCCACCTTCGGTCGATGAGCAGGGCGACGAGATCCGGGACTGGCTTGCCGGCGGGCATGAAACCGGCTGAAACCTCTGATCAATGCGAGACTGGCATGCGTGGACCTGATCAAGCTTAAATCGACCATGGCCGAACTCGGTCAGCCCGCCTACCGCGATTCGCAGGTCTGGCAATGGCTGGCCGGCGGCGGGGACTCCTTCGACGAGATGAGCAACCTGCCGCTGGAGCTGCGCACGAAGCTTGCCGAGGCGTTGCCGATTTCCACGCTCGAAGTCGAGGCATCGGCGGTATCGGTGGACGGAACCGAGAAGGCACTTTTCATGACCGGCGATCAGCGCCCGGTCGAGGCAGTTCTGATGAATTACCGCGACGGGCGGCGCTCACTCTGCTTTTCGAGCCAGTCCGGCTGTCCACTCACTTGCACGTTCTGTGCGACCGGCAGCATGAATTTCGGCCGCAACCTGACCGAGTCCGAAATTCTCGACCAGGCTCTGCATTTCCGGCGAAAAACGGAGGTGAACCACGCAGTCTTCATGGGCATGGGCGAGCCGATGATGAACCTCGACAACGTGCTCGCCGTATGCGAGCGACTGCCGGATATTGGCATCGCCAACTCGCATACGACCATCTCGACGGTCGGCTGGCTGCCAGGTATCGAAACGGTGACCACCGAAGGTCCTGCTGTTCGCCTCGCCCTTTCGCTCCATGCGCCGGTCGACTCGCTGCGCTCGAAGATCATGCCGGTCAACGATCGGTATTCGATCAAACAGGTCGTTGACGCCTGCCGCGAATGGCGTCATGTGCGCAAGCGCAAGGTCTACATCGAGTATCTGATGTTGGACGGGGTGAACGACTCCGAAGAGCTGGCCCACGAGTTGGCGGACCTGTTGCTGCCGAAAAACGATTTCAAAGTCAATCTGATCCCTTACAACCCGAGCGGCAATCACTACCAGGGCTCAAGCCCGGAGCAAATCGAGCTCTTCCGCGGGGCCTTGATGAAGCGGGGGATCCACGCGACGGTGCGGCTCACCCGTGGTCGCGACATCGATGCAGCCTGCGGTCAGCTGGCCGCGAAAGCGGCGGCCTAGGCTGCTGCCTACTCGCTGTCCTTCTGCGCTTCGATGTCGTCCAGGCGCTGGCGTGATTCGGCGATCACTTCGATTGCGGCATCGAGCGGGTACCAGCCGTCGACGTCGACATGCTTGCCTTCGGGCTGCTTGTAGACCGAGAAGAAGTGCTGGATCTCTTCGCGGAGCTGGTCGCTCAGCATGTCGAGAGTCTTGATGTAGCTCCAGTTGGGATCGTGCGACGGGACGCAGAGGATCTTGTCGTCCACTTCACCGTCGTCGGTCATGCGGAAGAGCCCGATCGGCATCGCCGGAATGATGCAGCCGGGGAAGGTAGCTTCAGATACGCAGACCATGGCGTCGAGCGGGTCGTGGTCGGCGCCCATCGTATGGGGCACGAAGCCGTAGTCGACCGGGTAGACCATTGAAGAGAAAAGGAAGCGGTCGAGCACGATCGCACCGATGTCTGGGTCGTATTCGTACTTGTTGCGACTCCCCTTGGGGACTTCGATGACGATGTTCAGCTCTTCAATCTCGGGCATGTTCTGATTTCCTGTTTTGTTTTCGTAGCAGGCGGCCAGGGCGGCTAGCCGCCGAGGACTGCGCGTTCGGAAGCCGCTTCACGGGGCCTCCAGGGCTCGTCCCATTGGCAGACCCCCTTGACCAGCCTTTCGGCTTCGGCGGGCCCCCAGGATCCCTTTTCGTACGGGACCACCGGACTGGGTTTATCGAGCAGAGGCTGCACGATACGCCATGTTTCCTCGATCGCGTTGATATGTGTGAAAAGCTCAGTGCGCCCGTGGATCGCGTCGTCGAGCAATCTTTCGTATGGCTCG
>CALEMO010000246.1 GCA_937910825.1 uncultured Solirubrobacterales bacterium
CTTTGTCAACCTGTCCATACGTGTGCCGGATCCCTTCAAGTAGGACCCGGCTTCAGATATGACGGCGTCCGCAGGGAAGCCGGTATCTAACCGTTGGCGATCGGCGTGCACCAGACCGGCAGCAGCGGTTTCACATATAGATCGATGATCTGCTCGCGGGCCGCAGAGAGCTCCTCCGAGTACCAGTAGGCCTCGAAGTCACTCTTGCGGTCCCAGACACTTAGCTGCCGGAAGATCAGGGGATCTTCCACCGAGCGATAGATCTGCCAGCTTTCCGCGCCGTATCCGGTCGCCTTGGCGGCGGCCGGCTCCCAGAGGTCCAACCACTCTTGCGATCGGAAGGGGGCTACGTGCCAGGAAATTTCTGAAATGTGTGCCATGCCGTGCGGCTCCTTGCCTGCCCTCAGCCGCCGACTTCGGCCCGAACGGCTGCCGAGCTTTCCATCTCGCGGCCTTCGTCCTCATCTTTGGCTCCGACCAGAATCGCGATCTTGCCTTGATGCTGATTCTCATGGAGCATCTGATGAGCGCCCGGAACTCCGTCGAATTCCATGGTCTTCCACAGGACCGGACGGATCTTGCCTTCGGCCATCAGCTGATTGGCCAACATGCATTGGTACGCGTTCGCGAAGTGCGAGCCGATGATCTGCTTCTGGCGCATCCAGAGGTAGCGCACGTCGAAGTCGAGGTTGTATCCAGAGGTCGCGCCGCAGATGACCACCTTGCCGAAAGGTTTGACCATGAATACGGAAGTAGGGAAGGTCGCCTTGCCGACATGTTCAAAGATCACGTCCGGCTTGTCTCCGAGGATTTCCTGTGCTCTCTTGGAGAAAGCCCGGGAAACCTTGAAGCGCTCCTTTTCCTCTTCCGGAGTTTCGGTGCCGGTACGCATCATTCCGGCAAATTCGTTGCGGTTGATGTAGTCGACCGCGCCGAGTTCCTTGACCAGCTCCCCTTTTTCATCTGACGAGACGACCCCGACTGCGTTGGCGCCGGCCGCCTTGCAGAGCTGGACAGCGAAGACCCCCAGGCCGCCGGCAGCACCCCAGATCAGCACGTTGTGGCCGGGCTGGATCTTCGCCTGGTCAATCAGCATGCGATACGCGGTGAAGTAGGTGAGGCCGTAGGAGGAGGCTTTGGCCCAGGAAAGGTTCTTCGGGCGCGGCAGCAGCTGCTGGGCCTGAACCTTTGCGTACTGAGCGAAGGAGCCCCAGGTTGTTTCGTAGCCCCAGATCTTCTGGCTGGGAGCGGCCATCGGATCGAGTCCGTGGACCTCGACGTCTTCGTAGGAGGCCTGATTGCAGTGGACCACGACTTCGTCGCCCGGCTTCCAGCGGGTGACGCCTTCGCCGACTTTCCAGACGATCCCCGACGCGTCGGAGCCACCGATGTGGTGTCCGTACTCGGGATGGTCGCCGTAGCCGAATACCGAGACCGGCTCGCCCAGCGCCGCCCAGACGTTGTTGAAGTTGACGCCGGCGGCCATCACACGCACGATTACTTCGAAGGCGCCTGGCTCCGGGGTCTCGATCTCCTCGAGCTTGAATGCGTCCCTGGGCTCACCCATGGTTTCCGGGCGGATCACCCACGCGGCCATCTTCTCGGGAAGTTCACCGGGCTGTACTTCAAGTTTGGTCACATCAGCGAGGTCTAAAGGCACTTCGCTCCTCTCAGGTAGGGAAGGGTGCGCGCATCCTACATTCGGATGGGGTTTAGGCGAGACTCAAAATAGAAAAGCAAGTTGAGAACTATTCTGAGGCCCGCTGAAGCCACCGCTGACTGAAGCTCAGGGGGTCAGCAGGTCGCTGCCGGATGAAACTCTGCTGGAGCCGACGGCGAACCGGGTGGTCACTCTGCTGGCTGGCGAACTGAGCCGATAGATGCCGTCGGGCAGGGTTATGTTGAGCGGGCCGGAGCCCATCGGCGTGAGAACGGTCGCGGCTTCTTTCGGACCCTCAATGAAAAGTTT
>CALEMO010000247.1 GCA_937910825.1 uncultured Solirubrobacterales bacterium
CAATCGCTGGAGCCAGGGCGTGATCGACGTCATCCGGTACATCGCCGGCGAGCTCGACGGTATCCACATCATCGACCTCGTTCAGACCGAGGAGATGCTGGAAGACGCTCGCCGCTTTGTCGGCGAACTCACATCCGGCGGCGGCACCGTGCTTTTCGTCGGCACCAAGAAACAGGCTTCGGATGTAATCCAGAACTGGGCAGAGAAGTCGAACATGCCCTATGTGAACCGGCGCTGGCTGCCGGGTCTGTTGACCAACTTCAATATTTCATCGGCCCGGATCAAGCGGCTCCACGAGTTGAACGAGCTGGTCGAGACCGAACAGATCGAGCTGCTGCCGACCAAAGAGCGCATGAAGATGCTCGCCGAGCGGACCAAGCTCGAATTTGCACTCGGTGGCGTCAAGGACATGAAGAGGGTCCCTGACGCGGTATTCATCATGGACCTCAAGGCCGAAGAAATCGCCCTGCGTGAGGCCACCCGCTTGCGTCTGCCGATCATCGCGCTGGTTGACTCCAATTGCGATCCGGGCAACATTGACTTCGTTGTCCCAGGTAACGACGACGCCATCCGTTCGTGTGAACTGGTGATTTCGACCGTCGGCGAAGCCATCGAGCAGGGTGCCGGAGCCTGGGCCGTGATCGAAGAGAAGCGCATGGTCGAAGAGAAGGCGCGTCGCGAGAAGGAAGAAGAAGAGAAGCGCAAGCGTGAGGAAGAAGATCGCCTGAGGCGCGAAGCGATCGAGAAGGAGCAGGCCGAAGAGAAGGCCAAGAAGCGGGCCGAAGAGAAGGCCAAGGCAGAGGCAGAAGCCGCCAAACCGAAGCCAAAGCAGCAGCCAAAGCAGCAGCCGCATCCTCAGGCTGTAGTTGAAGAGAAGCCCCATCCTCAGTCCGTGGCGCCTGATCCCGAGCCGGAAGCCGAGGCCAAGCCCGAAGCCGCCAGCAAAGACGCGGAGAGCGGCAAGGACGAAAAGGCTGCGAGTGCCGAGGAGACAAGCTGATGGGCGGCATGACAGCGGCCGACGTAAAGACTCTGAGGCAGCAGACCGGCGCCGGGATGATGGACTGCAAGGCAGCCCTGAGCGAAGCCGATGGAGACATGGAGCGGGCAGTGGAACTGCTCAGGGTCAAGGGCCAGGCATCGGCTGCCAAGCGCGCCGACCGCGGCACATCCGAGGGCGTTGTCGCTTCTTACATCCATTCCAATCTGAAGGTGGGCGCCCTGGTCGAAGTTCAGTGCGAAACGGACTTCGTCGCCCGCAATGAAGATTTCCAGGGGTTTGCCTACGAAATCGCGATGCACATCGCGGCCACTTCGCCAGCTCACGTTTCGAGCGAGGACATTCCGGAGGAAGACATCGCCAGGGAGCGGAGGGTCTTCGAAGAGAAGGCGCGGGAAGATGGCAAGCCTGACAACGTGGTCGAGCGCATCGTCGACGGCCAGGTCAGCAAGTGGTCGAAAGAGCTTTCCCTGATCGACCAGGAGCATGTAAATACGGACAAGCACGACTCGAAAACGATCGAGGAGCTTCGGCAGGACGTTGTTGCCAAGCTCGGAGAAAACGTCGTGATCGCCCGGTTCTCCTGCTTCCGAGTGGGCGAATAGGGCTGGAGGCGATCTCATCGTGAGCGAACCGGAGCCACGTTTCAAGAGGATCATGCTGAAGCTTTCGGGCGAGGCCCTGATGGGCAAGCTCGAGTTCGGAACCGACCCGGATGAAGTTGACCGCATCGCCCGCCAGCTTGCTGTAATCCGCAGCCGCGGAGTCGAAATCGCGATCGTGGTCGGCGCCGGCAACATTTACCGGGGTATTGACGGCGCGGCGCAGGGCATGGACCGGGCCACCGGGGACTACATGGGCATGATGGCGACAGTTCTGAACGCGCTGACCCTTCAGGACGCGCTTGAAAAGCACGGGCAATATACGCGGGTGATGTCGGCGATCGACGTACGCGAGGTCGCCGAACCGTACATTCGCCGCCGTGCCATGCGGCATATGGAAAAGGGCCGCATCGTGATCTTTGCCGCTGGTACGGGCAACCCGTTCTTCACCACCGATACTGCCGCCGCGCTGCGGGCGCTTGAAATCCACGCCGAAGCGATCCTGATGGCAAAGAACGGGGTAGAAGGGGTCTACGATTCCGACCCTGCCGAGAATCCCGCTGCGAAATTCATTCCGGAGCTCAGCCACCGGGACGCTATTGAACGTGGCCTGAAGGTGATGGATTCGACCGCGCTCAGTCTCTGTATGGACAATGACCTGCCGATCTACGTCTTCAACATGGCGGACGAGCTGAATATAGATAGGATCGTTTCAGGCGAGAAAGTCGGCACCCTGGTGTATTCAGGCGGGTTGGACAATCAGGCGCCTGGCCCCCAATCATGATCGAAGAACTCCTCTCTGACGCCGACGAGCGTATGAAAAAGACCGTTGATTCGACCAAGGGCGAGTTCTCGAGTGTTCGCACCGGGCGGGCGACGCCCCATCTGCTCGATCGCATAACGGTCGACTACTACGGGGCGATGACGCCACTCGCGCAGATGGCGAACGTGGCGACCACCGACGCCAGAACCCTGACCGTGACGCCCTATGACAAGTCGGTCATGGCCTCGATCGAAAAGGCGATCCTCGAATCCGACGTCGGGCTGACACCTTCCAATGATGGCAATGTGATCCGCCTGAATATCCCCGACCTGACCGAAGAGCGCCGCAAGGAGCTGGTCAAGGTGATCCACGGCGTCGCCGAAGATGGCCGCATTGCGGTGCGCAACGTGCGCCGTGATGTGATGGCCGACCTGCGTGAGCTCAAGAAGGATGGGGAGACCGGCGCCGACGACGAACACCGCGCGGAGACTTCACTCCAGAACCTGACCGACGAAGCGATCCGGGAGATCGATTCCCTGCTGAAAGGCAAGGAAGAGGAAATCCTCGAGGTGTGAAAACACCGCGATACGTAGCGATCATCACCGACGGAAACGGCCGTTGGGCACAGCAGCGCG
>CALEMO010000248.1 GCA_937910825.1 uncultured Solirubrobacterales bacterium
AAAGGTAAGGGCGGAGGTGCTGACCGGCAAAGTGAATTCGCCGGAGGTTGACTTCGGCGGCCGCAAGCGGGCGGCGATCGAGCTGATCCGCAACCATGACAGCGCGCTCAGGAACTCTGCCCGCCGCTACTCGATCTGCCGTGACGACTCCGAGGACGCCTATCAGCGGGGAATCGAAATCCTGCTGTCGAAGGCGCCGACCACCGATTTGCGGCAGCTGCTGCCCTGGGCCAGAACGGTGATCAAGCATGAGGCGCTGGCCATAAGAAAGTCCCGGGAGCGAACCCTGGGCAGGCCCGGAGGAGTCAGCGAAGACGATTCCGAGAACTGGATCGATCTGATCCCTTCTTCCTCGGATGGTCCCGACGAACGGGCAATCAGGCGGGAGAAGATCGATCGAAGCAGGGAAGCCCTTGCAAAGCTGAAGCCTCACGAGCTGAAAGCCCTGACCATGCTCGCGGAGGGTTACAGCTACGCGGAGATTGGCGCCCATAATCAGTGGACGCGGACAAAGGTGAACCGCTGCCTGGCTGAGGGCAGACAACGCTTTCGTTCGGTCTTTCATGAGAGTGAGGCTGGACAACGGTGCGAAAAATTCGAGCCGATAATTTCTGCCTGCTGCGACGGTGAAGCCGAGCCGTCGCAGCAAGTGGAACTCGAGAACCATCTTGCCGCCTGTGGCCACTGCCGGGCGACCCTGCGCACCTTTCGGGCGACACCGCAGGCCGCGGCCGCGTTGCTGCCGGCGGCGCCGTTGAGCCATTCGATTTGGGATCGCTTCCAGGAACTGGCGGTTTCGGCGCAGATGCGTTTCCAGGGGTTGGGCAGCGGGTCTGATTCGTCGGTGTCGGCGATCGCGGCCAGTGGCGGTACCCGAGGAATGGGGGCAGCGGCACTAGCCAAGCTGGCAACGATCTGCGTTGGAACTGCCGGTGGCGCCGCCGCCTGCATGGCGGCTGGGGTGCTTCCGGTTCCCGTGTTGGTCGATCGCAACCCTTCGAAAACGCCTGTGGTCAGGACGGCTGATGGTCCGGCGAATTCACAGCCGGTATCGGTCGAGCCGGCGCATGAACCGCAAGGGCCATCCGCCGTGACCGACGCCGGCAGCCCAACAGCGTCTCCGACCCAATCAAAGCCTTCTACCCAACCCCAGGAGAGTGCGACGCCGCCGGCGCCGGTCGCCACTGCGACGCAAGCTGAATTCACACCCGAGGCGGCCGGAACTCCGGTGCCGGCCGCAGCGGCTTCTGCGCCCCCGGCGAAGCAATCGGGACCACCGCTCGGCAGCGGCGGAGGGGAGTTCGGGCCATGAAAGGAAAACGGTCTCTCTGCCGGGTTGCCGGGATGGCGGCAGTTGTATCGGTGCTGATTGTAAGCGCAGGTCCGGAGCACGCTGGGGCTGGTGAGTATCAAGTTCGGCAATGCGCGGGAGCAGAAGTTCAGGGATTCTTTGGTACGTACGACCTCCTAGGAAATGACCGGGTCGACGTCGTCAGCGGCTGCAGCAATGGCGGGGTCGGCAAGATCGGGATCTATCAAGACCGGAGTGGCACCGGCTTCCCCTTCGGCTCTGGTGGACAGTTTCTCTGGTCGGTCCCGAACGGCGTCGGAGTGAAGTCCACGGCGATCACTTCCCGGTTGAACGACGTCAATGGCATCAAGGCCGAGTTGATCGGAGCGAGCAGCAGCCTGCCGTATGCCGACCTCGACCAAGCACAGCCCCACGACGGCCAGTCGCGGACTACCAGGTGGTCCGACCCGAGCCGCCCGAAGTCACTGATCATCGCTCGCCTGAGTTGCCGCCTGCAGAACGGCTGCTCGAACCAGCCCGGTGGTAAGAAGGCATTCCTGCAGATCACTGACCTTGAATTCGAAGCCAACGACCGGGTGGCTCCGGTGGTTGTTCCAACCGGTGGACTCTGGGAACTGGGGACGAACTGGAACTGGCATCGCGGTGACGTCGGCTTTGACGTCGCAGCGATCGACCACGGTGCAGGTATCGCAAAGACGTTCCTGCTGGTCAACGGCCTGCGTCTCGAAGTGGGCCAGATTTCCTGTGCCGGTGACAAAGGCGCATATGCGACGGGCTTCACGCCCTGCCCGCTCGGAGTCAGCCGCTCCGGCACCTCCAATACCGCCGTGGCTCCATTCCAGGAAGGACTCAATCTCTTCCAGTACTGCACCGAGGATTATGCGGCGGATACCTCCGAAGCCAATCGAGCCTGTTCGTCAACCCGCTTCGCTTTCATCGACAATGTGGTACCTGCCGCTCCGGTCGGTCTGGAGACGGCAGGGGGCTCCGATTGGAGATCTCATGACGGATTCACCGTCCGCTGGCAGAACCCGGAGGGTCAGAAAGCGCCGATCCAGGAGGCGGACTTTCGACTGATCCGAACCGCCGACGGATCAGTAGCGGAAAGCGGCACCATTCAGGTGGAGGGATCGACCGAGATCGGTCCCATGGATCTCGGACAACCCGGCGAATTTCGGGCGGAGGTAAAGCTGCGGGATGCTGCCGGCAATATTGGCTCCGCTGCATCCACAATCCTCCGATTCGATGACGGGCGGCCCGGCGACGTCTCCCCTGAGCAACCGGGCGGATGGATATCGGCCGATGAGCTTCCCCTGGAGCAACCGATCGAAAGGGCGGAGGCGGGCGGTCCGTCGGGCATCGAGGGCTATGCGGTCGAGACATCGAGAACAGGTCCATTGTCTCCCTGCCCGTCGGGCAGGTGCCAGTCAGGTGAACTCAGCCTCTCCTCCGGTCCGGACATGAGAACGATCAGCATCGCCAGTCTTGCTGAGGGCACTCACTGGATCTCAGCGGTTGCCGCTTCCGGGGCGGGCCTGCCGTCAGAGAACCCCGGCAGCACCGTTGTGCGCGTCGACAAGACGGTGCCGGATGTTGAACTCGAGGGAGTGCCCTCCGGCTGGGTGAATCAGCCGGTTACGCTCGTGGCAAGTGCCGGCGATTCGGGTTCGGGCATGACCGCGAAACCGGAAATCGACAACGGCCAACCGGTCACGGTGATCCGGGCCGGTGACGAAGCACCGTATGCATCACCGGGTGATCGCGCCAGCTTCACGGTTGCTAGCGAGGGAGTCACCAGCGTTACGTACTGGGCTCGAGATCTGGCGGGCAATTCGAACGACGGCGCGTTGCTCCCCGACGGGGACTTCCACCCAAGACCTGGCGCGGCTACGGTGAAGATCGACCGCCGACCACCGGTCATTGAACTTGAGTCAGTCAGGGACCAGGACGATCCGGAAGTGATTCGGGCGACTGCGCGGGACAGTGATTCGGGACTCGATCGCGGCATGATCTCCTACCGCGCGGTTAGCGGCGGGGCCTGGGTCGATCTCGAAACCTCGCTTGACGGAAATCAGCTGTCGGCAAGAATCCCTTCCGATCGGTTGCCACCGGGTCAATACGAACTGACCGCCGAAGCCACGGACAAGGCAGGTAATCGAGGTAGTTCGGGCATCGATTCACCGATGGTGCTCGAGCTTCCCTTGAAGCACGAAACCGGTCTCGCGCTGCGTTTCCGAAAGAGTCCGTCAGGCAAGGCTTCGAAGCGCATAAGCGTAGGGGCGACAATCGAGGTGGTTGGCAGACTTGCCCGGGCAGACGGCACCAGCGTGGACGCGTCCAGAGTGGAAGTCCGGCAGCGCTTTCCGGCTGGCTCAAAAAGGCGTTCCGTCACAACTTCTGTGAAAACCGATGGCACTGGCCGATTCCTGGCGAAACTGGCGCCAGGGCCGTCCCGTCGGATCCAGGCAAGCTATGTCGGCGATCGCACCCACCGGCCTGTTTCCAGTCGGCCCCTGTCTGTTTCAGCCAGAGACCGGACCAGTTTCCGGATTAGGCCGAAATCTCTCCGAAACGGTGGCCGGGTGCTGATGTCAGGCTCGGTAAGAGGGCGCGGGGCGATTAGGCCGGCGCGTGGCAAGCTCGTCGCGATCCAGTATTTCGACCCTGGCCGGCGCAAGTGGCGGCCGGTCGAGGTCCTGCGGACCTCGAGAAACGGGCGCTTCAGGTACCGCTACCGATTCAAGACGATCACCTCCGCGCAGCACATACTGTTCCGCGCGATTTCGCTGCCGGAGGCGGGCTGGCCCTTCCGGCCCTCGACATCGAAGCGCCGATCGGTCATTGTGTACCCCAAGGACTGATTCGGCAGGAGGGAAAGTCATGAAGAAGGTTTCCAGACCCTGACCGGCGATGATCGTGGCAATGATCAGCCTGATCATTGCGATCGGCGGCACCGCGGTGGCCCTGCCCGGAAAGCATACGGTCGGCCAGGATGATCTGAAGAACGGGTCAGTTGGTGCCCGGTCGGTAGCGAGAACGATTCTCGGGCATTCGAAGGTGATGTCCTCGAGCGATCTGGTTGCAGGAGACGGAATCTTCGCCGAAGCCGAAGGCTCCAATGGCATTTGATCCTGCAATCGCGGGGATGGGTCCCGATGCATTTGAACTCAGGCGCAATGCCCTGCCCAACCGCTGGGGCGGACCGGTCGGTTACCGTTTCATTGTCAGTAGCGACTTGGGGCCTGACGCCGTGTTCACAATGACCATTCACCCAGATGTAAGTGGGCGCCCCGCAGTGCTGACAATGCACGAGAGGATCATCGAGCACATTAATCAGCACGATGGGGTCAAGTGGGTCAGCTTCGATGAAATCGCCGAAGACTTCCGTCGCCGTAGTACCGCGAATGGCGATTCATAGACGCCTTGATCTTCCCCCGAGACGAGGTAGTTCCGCTCTGCGACTGTTGAAGATTGCATTCGTGCCTTAAATACCAACGGCCCCAATAAAGGGGCCGTTGGCGAGGGAGGAGAGGTAATACATCGACTGACGAGGTTATGAGGTCAGCCGATCTTCTCCGGACAGCCTGCTCTCCGCAGGTGCCGGGCTAAGCGTTTAGACGCGAGCGGTGATCTGCTCCGAAACCTTGTTCACCAGATCCTGGGCCTTCTTGCCCTGGGTCTCGGCGAGCCTGGAAACGTCGTTTTGAACCTGCTCGGCGCGCTTGGAGACGACATCAACGCGGGCCTCGATGTTCTTCGAGACGTCCTTGTTGGTGGCCTTGACCTGCTTCTCAACGCTCTTTTGCTGCTTGCGTACCTGACGCTCGAGCGAGTTGCGCTGCATGCGGGCCTTGGTCGTGGCTTTGCGGCGGGCGGTGGTGCCCCGACGCTCAGCGCGCTTGAAGGTCTTGGTCAGTTCGGCGCGGTAGCTCTTGACCTTTTTCTCAGCTGTTGCCTGATCGGTCCACGGCTCAACCAGCTCGGAAACCATCTCGGAGATGTTGAGTGCGGCGCCGACCGGAACGTCAACGGCGGTCTGAGCAGCTTCGCGGGCGCCCTCACGGGCAGCCTCTACGGTTTCGGTGAAGCTCTTCTTCGCGTTGTTCGCGTCAATCTGGGCAGCGTGCGTCGCCTTGGCGGCAGCTTCTTAACGGAGCTGGGCCGGGGTGCGCTTCTTCGAGGCGGTGCTCTTGGCAGCCGGCTTCTTCGCTGCGGCCTTGGTTGAAGTCTTCTTCGCGGTGCTCTTCTTGGAGGTCTTCTTAGGGGCGTTCGATGCGGCCATGATATTGCTCCTTGTTTGTTGAAAGTAGATTACTTACTTCTAAGGATGTCTGAAGTGTAGCACCTATACGAACATCTGTTCTGATTTGGCAACGTGCGTCTGTCACACAAGGAGATCTGGCTCCAGAAGCGGAGTTTCGGTGCTGGCAT
>CALEMO010000249.1 GCA_937910825.1 uncultured Solirubrobacterales bacterium
GATCCTTTTCCCGCTGATCCTCGTGATCCTGGCGTCGGCTTGCTTCTATCTCGTCTTCAAGTCGAGGAACAAGGTAGTGAGAATGATCGCCGCCGCCGCCCTGGTCACGGCCTTCGTCTACCTGCTGACGCCGCTCACCGCAGCCGGCCAGGAGGGTGAGCCACGAGGCTTCTTCACCAATACGAGGTACCTGCTGCCGGGGCTGCTGCTGGCGGCGGTGATCCTGCCAATCGCCCGGCCGCTCAGGAGCCCGGAAGGCAGGGCGAAGAAGGTGCTGATCTTCCTCACCGTGGTCTACGCGATCACTGTGCTCACATCGCCCCGCTGGTACCCGGGCTTCCTGCCGGGAACCATTTTCCTCACCCTGGCCATCGTCTGGGCGCCAGTCGGCCTGACTTGGCTGAAAGACAACCGCGGACTCGGAAGGGGAGCGATCATCGCTTCGATTGCGGCGATCGCCGTCCTCGCCGTATTCATCGGTCGCTCTGAGGAAGTCGGATACGCCGAGAAGCACTACACCCGCTCAACCCTCTTCCTGCAGGAGGGCGGACCCCAGGAAGCGTTCGACTTCACCCGTAACCTCAAGGACAAGCGCATCGCCCTCGCCGGCTCGGGACAGATGTTCTTCGGGCAGTACGGCTTCTACGGAGTTGACCTGACCAACTACGTCGAGTACATCGGCAAGGAAGGTCCGAACGGCACCTATCGCCTGTTCAATACCTGCGAGCCGTTCGTTGAGAAGATCAACGAAGGCGACTTCGACTACATCATCACCAGCGAGAATTCCCAGGACTCTGCTGACGCGGCATTCTTCTATCCGGTCAACGCCTGGGTCAAGGACAACCCGGGAGTGAAGCTCGTGCTCGAGGAACCAGACATCACTCCGCAGGCCGACTACGTCTACAAGGTGACCGGGGAGCTCGACCCCGCCGCCTGCCCGCCCACCGGTTGATCCGGATATCTTCGTAATTCCTGCCCCCGTAGCTCAGCTGGATAGAGCGCTGGCCTTCTAAGCCGGATGTCGCAGGTTCGAATCCTGCCGGGGGTACTTTCTGTAGGGCCGCCTAGGAGACCGCCGCTTCCTTACGCTCACGCGACTTGCGATCAGCCGCCTGCTCGGCTTCGAGCCGTTCGCGGTCCCTTCCTTCGGTGATGATCCCGAAGATGATCAGCCCGCAGGCCGCGATCACTATCGCCGTGATGGCCAGGCCGAAAATGAAGATGCCGACGTTTTCCATCAGTTCTCCCCGGAGGGAGCGAGCAGGGCCCCCAGGGCAAGGATCGAGGGAACCCACAGCCCGACGAAAATTCCTTCGTTCTCGTCACCACTGAAAAAGAGGACTACCGAAGCTATGAGCGAGAGAAATGCCGCCACAACGAAGAGCATTCGTGCCCTCGACTTGGCCGATGCCAGGTCGGTCGGCAGCAATGATCTCGAGCCTGTCTTCTTGTCCTGCGAGCTTTTTTCCATCGGCTAGTGATAACACAAAGCCCGGGGCGGCCAGATGGCGAACCCGAACTTGCCCGTGGGCCCGGTCCTGGCGGGGCGCTAGGCTGCTTGGAAATTTGCCCCCGTAGCTCAGCTGGATAGAGCGCTGACTTTCGTCTTCAGCCCCGGCTGGAAGGTCGCCGGAGTGGAAGGCTTGGAGGTGAGTGAGAAAAGGTTCTTGCGGTTGGGTTTCGCGGGCTTTTTCGCGTCGAAAGAAATTGAAATCAGGCCGTCCGATTCGAAGAAACCTTTTGGAATGCACTTCTTGCCGTTCTTTTTCTTGAACTTGAGACTGACCGCACCGGGCTTCTTTGCCTCCCGGAAATAGAGCCGGTCTTCACCTTGACCCTGGCCTCGCCAGGGGTGGCAGTGGCCAGCAGTAGCGGGATCGCGATCATCGCTGCGGCCAGCGCGACCAGACGGGGAAGAAACACGGCAGGGGTGATCAGGATGTTGTGAAGTCTCCTCTTGAGGGTCCGTTTGCGGCAGCCTGCCGCGCGCCCGGGCGGCCGTGGAAATTTTTCGGAGTCAGGCCTCGGGTTGCGCCAGCCCGGCGGCTGCGAGGGCTGCATCGAGGTCCTGGATCCGGTCCTGGCCCCAGAAGAGTTCTCCGTCGAAATCGAAGACCGGAACGCCCCAGTGACCGAGTTCGGCCAGGGCGTCGGTATTGCGCTGGAACCGCTCGGCCATCGATTCGTCGCCGATGGCTTCATGACAGCCAGCCCACCCAAGGTCCGCTTTCTCGCATACCGTGCGCAGACCTTGATCACTTGAGACGTCCACGGCTTCGGCCCAGATCGCCTTCGAAGCGGCCAGGACAAACTCGGCAGCCCGTCCGGCATCCTTGGCAAATTCGGAAACAGCCAGGCAGCGCAATGCGCCATCGCCGATCGGGTCATAGATCTGCCCGAAAGGCATGCCCAGGCGCTTCGCCTCCCGGTCGACGTCACGCAAGGTGTTGAGGCGCTTGGCCC
>CALEMO010000250.1 GCA_937910825.1 uncultured Solirubrobacterales bacterium
GCTTCTCCTGGGTCAGTTCGGTGACGACCACTTCGTATCCGGCCTCAGCGCTCACCTGAGCGATTCCATGTCCCATCAGGCCGCAGCCGGCGACGCCTACCTTCTTGATCTCCATCCAGGGTCTCCTCGAGTCGAAATTTGATGCCCGCAGGCGGCGGGCGACCGGCTTGGGAGCCTAACGGCTATCAGGCGGGCTCGACTCCGAGGGCTTCGAGCCGCTTCTTCATCTGATCGGAGATTGCCTGGAGGCCGGACATCGGCCTGACCATCACGGTCATCTCGCTGATCAGCCCTTCAGCGTCAAAATTGAAGATGTCGACGCCCTGAAGCTCCTTATCGCCGACGCGGGCCTCGAACATGAGCACGGCGAAATCACCGGTCTCGGTCTGGTCCACGTACCTGAAGTCCTCGAATACCTCCGCGACATTGGTCAGGATGAAACGAAGGGCATCAAGGCCGTCATAGGGCCGGAAAACGAAAGGGCTGCGAAAGACCACGTCCTCCCTGAAAAGGCCCTCGGCTGACTCGAAGTCCTTTGCCTCGGCCGCTGCTCTGAACGCATCGCTCTTCATCGACCAAGCCTACCCCCTCCGGTTCGAGTATCCGTCGGTGCTCGACGGTTATTCGAACCGGAATGGCAGACGGCCCGGGCCCGGGATGGGATCAGGCTCCGGGGTGCCAGTCAACGGGGCCGGCCCTCAGGACATGGGAGCCCAGCGGTCGGCCGAGGATCTCCTGTGCTACGGCAGACGCGGCGATCAGGGCCGGCAGGTTCACCCCGGTCTCGATTCCCATCTCGGAGATCATCGAGACCAGGTCCTCGGTGGCGACGTTACCGGTCGCTCCGGGAGGCACAGGACAGCCGCCGAGCTCACCAAAACTCGATTCAAAGGAATCAACACCCTCCTCGAGCGCTGCCAGCACGTTGGCCAGACCCTGGCCGCGGGTGTCATGAAAATGCGCCGTCAGCTCGACCCCCTCGAGTTGATCCAGCGCAAGGCTGAAGAAGCGACGGACCTGGAGCGGATTTGCCATCCCGGTTGTATCTCCGAAACCGACTTCGTCGCAGCCGGCCTCACGCAGTCGCCGGGCGATCTCGAGAACCCGGTCCACCGGAACCTCGCCTTCGTAAGGACAGCCGAACGAGGTCGAGATGACTCCCTCGCATCTGAGACCGGCCTCTTTGGCAGCGGGGATGGTCTCTTCAAGTCCCGAAAGAGACTGATCG
>CALEMO010000251.1 GCA_937910825.1 uncultured Solirubrobacterales bacterium
GGCAAGCGTATTGCCGAGCATCAAAGTCAGGTAGATCCGGACTATTCGGTCAGAGGAGGGCATCGGACGAGTGGCGGGGTTTACCAGTCGTCTGGCATGGGTTCGAGCTCGACCCGGCCCTGGGGCTCCGGCAGTCCGAGTTCGTAGGTACCACCGTGACCGGTGGAGAGTTTCCGGACCCTTCCATCGCCTGCGTCGAAGTCGAGCCGCAGGGGCGCGATCGAGCAGTTGACTACGTCATGGACGTAGCCGTCGGGTGAGCCGTACTGCCAGCCGACGGTTGATTGAAGCGGTGCTTCCACTTCGGCGTCGACCGAGATGCCCCCGGCCCCGGGCAGCGACAGCCGTGCCCCTTCGGGATTCGCCTCGACCGAAACCCCCCGCCGCAGCAGACCGCCCAGGCGGTGCCGGTTGCCATCGAGCGAAATCGCACCGTTGGCGACCCAGGGGGTGAGACGACCGGCGAACTTCACCCTGCCCATCACCGCATCGATCCAGGCATCCGGCTCACCGTCGAAGGCGGTGCCGCTCAGCCAGACCCAGGTCCAGGCATGCTCAGAGCCCCAGTTGTGGCCGAGCATGCCGGGCCAGCCGTCAAGTTCGTAGGTGCTTCCGGCCACCTCGACCTCGCCCTCGAATCGGGCGAATGGTGCCGGGCTCTCCGGTTTGGTCTTCGGCAGGGGGGCGCCGTACATCCAGTTTCGCGGCAGGTGACGCAGTCTGGCCTGGCTGTCGCGTACTCGCAGCGACCTGACCCTGATCTCCGGCGACCCCCGCGGCACCGTCGAGGCGATCCGGCTGAGCCGGGCGACCCTGAAGACGATCAAGCAGAACCTGTTCTTCGCCTTCCTCTACAACGTGCTGCTGATCCCGGTAGCGATGACCGGCATGCTCAATCCGATCCTGGCCGGAGCGGCGATGGCCCTGAGCTCGATCTTCGTGGTGACCAACTCGCTCCGGCTGCGACGGTTCAGGCGCTCGGCCTGATTCCGGTCAGAGGACCGGGGGTTCTTCGGGCAGGCGAGCGGTCGTGCCCTAGCGGCGAACGACGACCTTGCCCTTCATGCCCCGATGGAGCGTGCAGACGTAGGTGTAGGTGGCACTGCGGTTAAAGGTCTTGGAGTAGGTCCGGCCCTTCGAGAGGTTGGGCGACTTGATCCTCATCCGTGGATGGGTGCCCCGGACGTTGTGGACACCGCGGCGGATGACCCAGGTGACTTCGGTGCCCCGGTTGATCGTTATGTTCCGCGGGGTGAAGTAGTTGTTGTAAGCCGAGACGCGCTTGGTGGCGCGCTCCGAGATGGCCGAACCGGCAGAGGTCGGGAAGGCGAGGGCGACCAGGGCAGCGAGCATCAGGAGCTTTTTCATGGAAGGGAATATATCGGGGTCGCCTCAGTCGCCGGCCGATTCAAGTACCGAGAGGAAGGCCTCGGGCACAGTCTGATCGCCCGAGGCGACCGCCTCCCGGGTGATCCGGACGGCCTCGCTCACTCCGGTGCGGGCGAGGAAGTGCTCGAGCGCTGCATCCTCGATCATCGCTTCGAGCCAGACCTCGCGCTGGCGGGCCCGGCGCTCTTCCAGCAGCCCTGACTCATCGAGCCGGGCCCGGTAGCGATGACCGGCATGCTCAATCCGATCCTGGCCGGAGCGGCGATGGCGCTGAGCTCGATCTTCGTGGTGACCAACTCGCTGCGGCTGAGGAGCTTCGGGCAGCTTCGCTGAGATCGCTGTGCTCGTTCCGCCTCGAAGCGGCGCTCGCGGGCAACCCCGTCGAACAGGGCAGCGGCCCGGTGACTCGAGCTCGACGATGTTGCGTCGCAGCCCTTCACGTTGCGCAATTTAGTTCGGGCGCAACTTCGCAGGCCGAGCTTGATTTTGTCGCCGCACCTTCCGAATAGTTGACCCAGATTTCTTACAGATGGTCAAAAGGTCTTATCGAAGCTTTCGATTCGTCCACTTGACTGTGACCAGTGCCGGAGTACCCTTGAAATGACCGGCTAACCGAGGAGACGAGCACTTGACCGTAATAAGCGACGCGATTTCGACCAGGACCCTGAAGAACTACGTAAACGGTAGTTGGATCGAAGCTTCCGGAGCCGAACTTGAGCCGGTGCTGAACCCCGCCACCGGTGAGACGATTGCACAGGTCCCCTTTTCAACATCTGCTCACCTCGACGAAGCGGCTGCTGCTGCTCGCGCGGCGCTGCCGGTCTGGCGTGGCGTAAGCACGATCGCCCGTGCCCGCAAGCTTTTCGAGCTGCGCGAGAAACTTAACGCGAAGAAAGACGAGATCGCCCGCACGGTGGTTCTCGAGATGGGCAAGACCCTGCCTGACGCCACGGCCGAGGTCGGTCGCATGATCGAGATGGTGGAAGCGGCGACGGCGATCCCGACGACCATGCAGGGACGGATACTCGAAGACGTGGCTCGTGGCGTCGACGCCGAGACCATCCGCCAGCCGGTCGGTGTCTGCGCGGCCATCGCACCTTTCAACTTTCCGGCGATGGTTCCGTTCTGGTTCCTGCCTTTTGCGATCGCCTGCGGAAATACCTTCATCCTGAAGCCCTCCGAGCAGGTGCCGATGACCCAGTCACTGGTTTTCGAGACGATCGATTCCCTTGACCTGCCGGATGGCGTGGTCAATCTGGTCAACGGCGGTCGTGAGGTCGTCCAGGGCATCCTCGATCACCCTGGAATTGACGCAATCTCCTTCGTCGGTTCGGCTCCGGTTGCCCAGCTTGTATACGAAGGCGCGGCGAAGACAGGCAAACGCGTACAGGCCCTTGGTGGGGCCAAGAACCACATGGTTATCTGTCCCGACGCGGTGGTCGATCAGACGGTGAACGGCCTGATCGGCTCCGGCTTCGGCGCGGCCGGCCAGCGCTGCATGGCCGGCTCGGTGATCGTCACGGTCGGTGAGGCCCACGATCGAATCGTTCCGACCCTGGTCGAAGAAACGAAAAAGCTTATGGTCGGTGACGGGTTTGACGAAGACGTCGATGTAGGCCCCGTCATCTCCTGCGAAGCCCGTGACCGCATCGGCGGCTGGGTCCAGAAGGCGGTCGACGATGGCGCAGAACTGCTGGTCGACGGCCGTGATCCCGGTGGTGATCCCGAAGGAGCGTTCATCGGACCGAGCATCCTCGACAATGTGAAAAAGGACGATCCGATCCTCGGCGTCGAAGTCTTCGGTCCGGTGCTGACCATAGTCAACGTCGACACTCTCGAAGAAGCGATCGACGTGGTCAACGCAAGCGAGTTCGGCAACGGTGTCTCGATTTTCACCGAGTCCGCACCGGCGGTGCGCAAGTTCCGCCACGACGTCGAAGTCGGAATGGTCGGCGTGAATATCGGTGTGGCTGCACCGGTCGCCTTCTTCCCGTTCTCGGGCTG
>CALEMO010000252.1 GCA_937910825.1 uncultured Solirubrobacterales bacterium
GATCTCGTACCCGTCAGCCCGCGCTCCGGAGCCGGTCGGGGTGTTGATCACCAGATCACAACGCCCCTCAGCGATCAGATCGACGACGTGGGGCGATCCTTCGGCGATCTTGTTGATCGTCTCAACCGGGACCCCCATCCTCGAAATCGCCTGGGCAGTGCCGCCGGTTGATACGACCTTGAAGCCGAGGTCGTGGAAACGGGCGGCCAACTGGGTCGCGGCCGGCTTGTCGGTGTCGGTGACCGAGATGAAGACCGTTCCTTCATCCGGAAGTGATACGCCGGCGGCCGCCTGTGCCTTGCCGAAGGCGGTCGGGAAGTCCGGTCCGATACCGATCACCTCTCCGGTGCTTTTCATCTCCGGTCCGAGCACCGAATCGGCACCCTGGAACCTCGAGAACGGCATCACGGCTTCCTTGACGGCAACATGATTTCCTTTCGGCTGCTCGAGTTTCATGCTGGCGATGCTTTCGCCGAGCATGATTCGCGAGGCGATCTTGGCGATCGGCTTGCCAATCGCCTTCGAAACGAATGGCACCGTCCTCGAAGCGCGGGGATTGGCTTCGATCACGTAGAGCTCCCCGCCGGCGATCGCGAACTGGACGTTGATCAGGCCGATGACCCCGAGCTCGAGGGCGATCGCCGCGCTCGCGGCACGGATCTCTTCGAGCATGTCCTCGCCGATGCTCATCGGCGGAATCACGCAGGCCGAGTCGCCGGAATGAACGCCAGCCTCTTCGACGTGCTGCATGATGCCGGCGACGAATACTTCCTGACCATCACAGAGGGCGTCGACGTCGACTTCAATTGCGTTTTCGAGGAACCGGTCGAGCAACAGCGGATGCTCGGGCGAAGCCTTGACGTGTTTGGAGAGATATACGTCAAGATCGTCCTTCGAGTAACAGATCTCCATCGCCCTGCCGCCGAGCACGAATGACGGCCGGACCAGCAGCGGGAAGCCGACCCGCTCGGCGATCACACCGGCCTCGGTGGCCGACAGGGCCGTCCCGTAAGGCGGCGGCTTGATGCCCAGGCGGTCGATCAGGGCACCGAACTTGGCCCGGTCTTCGGCGGCGTCGATCGCTTCAACCGGCGTACCGAGCAGCGGTATTCCGGCTGCCTTCAGGCCTTCGGCAAGCTTCAGAGGCGTCTGGCCGCCGAATTGGACGATCACGCCTTCGGGCTGTTCGATTTCGCAGACCGCCAGCACGTGTTCGAGGGTCAGCGGCTCAAAATAGAGGCGGTCCGAAGTGTCGTAGTCGGTGGAGACGGTTTCCGGGTTGCAGTTGATCATCACTGCGTCCCGGCCACAGTCGCGCACGGTCATCGCCGCGTGGACGCAGCAATAGTCGAACTCGATCCCCTGCCCGATTCGGTTCGGGCCGGCGCCGAGGATCACGACCGACGGCCGGGTTCCGCGCCTTACTTCAGAAGGTGACCCGGGCTGCTCATGGGAAGAGTAGAAGTACGGTGTTTCGGCTTCGAACTCGGCGGCGCAGGTATCGACCGAGTTGTATATCCGCTCGAGCCCGGCACTGCCGTCGCCCTCTTTCGCCAGCTGGCAGAGCTCCCGCAGGAACCAGAGGTCGATCTTCGTCCTGGCGTGGGCGTCTTCGACGGTCATCCCGCGCTCGAAGCCGCTCAGGATGAGGTCGATGCGATCCGGTGTCGGGATTTCGATCCGGTCGAGGATGCCTTCGACGCTCTCCGGGATGTCGGGGGTGGCGTCGAGCTCGCGTGAGGCCATCGCCTTGGCGAACGATTCCCGGAATGTGCGCCCAATCGCCATGACTTCACCGACACTCTGCATGTAGGTGGAGAGCCGGTCGTCGGCGCCGGGAAACTTCTCGAACGCAAATCGCGGAATCTTGGTCACGACATAGTCGATCGTCGGCTCGAAGGAGGCCGGGGTTGCCCGGGTTATGTCGTTCGGAATCTCTTCGAGCGCATATCCGACCGCGAGCTTCGCCGCGATCTTTGCGATCGGGAAACCCGTTGCCTTGGAGGCCAGGGCCGACGAGCGGGATACCCGCGGGTTCATCTCGATCACGGCGATCTCGCCGTCTTCCGGATTGACGGCGAACTGGACGTTGGAACCGCCGGTCTCGACCCCCACCTCCCGGATCACCTTGATCGCTATATCGCGAAGTGACTGATAGACAGGATCGCTCAGGGACTGTGCCGGAGCGACCGTGATCGAATCACCGGTGTGAACCCCCATCGGGTCCACGTTCTCGATCGAGCAGATGACGACCACGTTGTCGTTGTGGTCGCGCATGACTTCCAGCTCGAATTCGCCCCAGCCGATCACCGATTCTTCGACCAGCACCTGCCCGATCGGGCTGGTGGCGATTCCGCCGGCAACTATTTCGGCCAGTTGCTCCCGGGTCTCGGCGATGCCGCCGCCCTGCCCGCCCATCGTGAAAGCCGGTCGGATGATCGCCGGCAGGGACGCCCCTCCCGCGTCCAGCGACTCAAAGGCCTGCTCGACGCTCTCGACGGTCAGCGACCAGGGGATCCTGATGCCGGCTTCATTCATCACATTGCGGAAAACCTCGCGGTCCTCCGCCCTGACGATCGCCCGCCGGTTGGCGCCGATCAGCTCGACCCCGAACTTTTCAAGGGTCCCGTCGTCGGAAAGGGCCATTGCGAGATTCAGCGCGGTCTGGCCCCCGAGGGTCGGCAGCAGCGCGTCCGGCCTCTCCTTCTCGATGATCGCGGCGACCGGCCCGGGCAGAAGCGGCTCCACGTAGGTGCTGGTGGCGAATTCGGGGTCGGTCATGATCGTCGCCGGATTCGAGTTGACCAGGACTACCTCGTATCCCTCCTCCAGCAGAACCTTGCAGGCCTGGACTCCGGAATAGTCGAATTCAGCGGCCTGTCCGATCACTATCGGCCCGGAGCCGATCAGCATGATCTTCTTTATGTCATCGCGCCGCGGCATCAGCCCGCGAGTTCCACGAAGCGATCGAAGAGGTGGCGCGAATCCCTAGGGCCGGGGCCGGCCTCCGGATGATGCTGAACGGTCATCGCGCTGACTTCCGGCAGTCGCAGGCCTTCGACCGTTCGATCGTAAAGATTGATGTGCGAAAGCTCGGCAGCGCCGAACCCGGTCTGCCATCGGACGGGTTCGTCTGACTCGACGGTCTGACTGCCATCCGGGCCGAGCACCGCAAACCCGTGGTTCTGAGAGGTGATTTCGATTACCCCCGTCTCAAGGTCCTTGACCGGATGATTCGAACCACGATGGCCAAAGGGCAGCTTGAAAGTTTTCAGGCCTACGGCCCGGCAGAGCAACTGG
>CALEMO010000253.1 GCA_937910825.1 uncultured Solirubrobacterales bacterium
CCACGAATACATGACTCCTTGCGCCGCCGGCGAGGATACGATCGCCCTGGCCGCCGGCTACGCCGCCAACCTCGATGTCGCCTGCGCGGTGGCCCGTGAGATTGACCGTCCGGACGAGTTGACGAACTTTGAAGAAGTGGAAACTCCTGGCCTGAAGACGGTCGAGGGTGTTTCAAAGGAACTCGGTGTCGATTCCGGTGCGCTGATCAAGGCGGTGCCTGTAGTCAGCGAAGAGGGCGAGTTCATCCTGGTGCTTGTCCGGGGCGACCATCAGGTGAACCCGGTCAAGCTCGCCAACAATCTCGGAGTGTCCTCGCGCCGTGCGGGTGAGGGCGAAATCGAAGAGCTGCTCGGCCCGCCCGGCTTCATCGGTCCGGTGGGCGCCAAAGTTCGCATCGTCAAGGACAAGGCGATCACCGGCGGCGGGCTTGTCACCGGTGCCAATCGCCCGGACCTGCACCTCAGAGGAGTCGAGCCGGGACGGGACTTCAAATTCGAAGAGATGGACATCCGCATGGTGATGGCCGGAGACCGAACGTCGGACGGACACGAAATCTCTCTCGAAAACGCGATCGAAGTCGCGAATATCTTCAAACTCGGCACCCGGTACAGCGAACCTCTCGGTGCCAGCTTTCTGGATGAGGATGGCAAGCCCCATCCGGTGGTGATGGGCAGCTACGGAATCGGCCCGGCACGAATCGTTGCCGCCGCCGCTGAGCAGCTTGGAGACGGCAACGGCCTGCGCTGGCCGCCGGCTCTGGCGCCCTGGCAGGTCCACCTGGTTTCGCTTGCCAAAGAAGATGATCCTGAGCGCGCCGTAGCCGAGCAGCTTTATGAAGAGCTGCTTTCCTCGGAGCTTGAGGTGATCTACGACGACCGCGACGCCGGACCGGGCCAGAAGCTCAAGGATGCCGAACTGGTCGGCTGTCCGCTGAGGGTCGTCGTCGGCCGCCGGGGCCTGGCTGACGGAATTTTCGAGGCAAGCGAACGCATGTCCGGCGAGGTCCACCGAATTCCCGTCGAAGGCGGGTCCGCCGCGATAACAGAGCTTTCGCGCTCGATCGGCTGAAATGGGGGAGCCCGCACCTTTCGGCACCGGTCGGGTCCGTCGCCTCTTCGGTCTCGACCGCAGCGGTCCAGAACCGGCGGCCACCCGGAGCGGACAGCCGCTGAACCCCTTTACTCTGCCGAACCTCGTCGGCCTGATCAGGCTGCTCGCGATCCCGGTCTTCCTAGTGATCGCGTTCCAGAGCGGTGACGGCGAATCCTGGACGGCGGCGGCTATTTTCTGGTGCATTTCGGCGGGGGACTACCTCGACGGCCTGCTCGCGCGGGTAACCGGCCAGTACAGCCGGCTCGGAGCATTGCTCGACCCCGTCGTGGACCGGCTGACGATCCTGTCGGGTGTCGTGGTCTGCTGGCACTTCGAACTCCTGCCGCGCTGGCTGCTGCTACTGCTCGCACTGCGTGAACTGGTCACTCTGCTGCTTGCCCGCTGGGGACTACGGCACGGCGTTGACATCGAAGTGAACTGGGCCGGGCGCATGGCCGTCTTCCCGGTCATGGCGTCGCTTTTCTTCGCCATGATCTGGCCCGGCTGGTTCCCGACGACCCTTTTGGTGATTGGTCTGTTGATGGCCTGCATGGCCACCTACCTGTACGCCCGGGTCGGTCGAGACCAGATCCGCGAAAAGACAGAAACCGCCCAAGGGTAAAGCAGCAGTTGAAGGTTAGGGTCTGGCTATATAATGGCCTGCATGCCGTCCCACTGCCCGGAATGTGGCTTTGTCAATACCGAAAGTGCCAATTACTGCCAGAAGTGCGGCACCTTTATCGGTGTCAGGGAGGATGCGGAAGAAGTAAGCACGACCACGTACCAAGTGGGCGAAACCGGAGAAATCGCCGCGATTGACATTGATGCAGAGGTCGAGCGCACCGGTGCCGCCCTCGTGATCAGGAGCGGTGGCGGCCGGGCCGGCGAGAGTTTTCCCATGGAAGAAGAGCGCATTGCGATCGGCCGCATTCCCGACGCCGAGGTTTTCCTCGACGACGTCACGGTTTCACGGAACCACGCCCTGCTGGTGACTCGAAACGACGGTACTTACATCGACGACCTCGGCTCGCTGAACGGCACCTACGTCAATCGCAGCCGGATAGAGTCGCAGCGACTGGAAGACGGAGACGAAATTCAGGTCGGCAAATACAAGCTCGGTTTTCTGGAGAAATAGTGGCATTTTCCGACCAAGCCATTGCCGAGGTCCAGCCCGGACCTTCGAGGCCACGCAAGGCCCTGACCATCGGTGCCGTTGCGAAAGTCCTGAGCAAGGAATTCGACGATGTGTCGATCTCCAAGATCCGTTACCTGGAGGACCAGAAACTGGTCACACCAAGGCGTACCCAGGGCGGATACAGGCTCTACAGCCAGGCCGATGTCGATCGACTGAGGACCATCCTGCGACTTCAGCGGGACGAATTCCTGCCGCTCAGGGTGATTCGGCAGGAACTTGCATCCGGGCCTTCTATCAGTGGCCTTTCTGACAAAAGCGTCGCCTCGCGTTCGAATACGGCACGACGGGCGAAACTGGTCGGCGCCAGCAGTTCACGCTTCACCCTCGAGGAAGTGATCGAGGAAACCGGTGCCAGGCCTGAGTTCGTCAAGGAACTCGCCGATTTCGGTTTGATCGCACCCAAAACGCAGGCAGGCCGAGAGATCTATGACGAAAGCGACATGGAGATCGTCAGGGCCGGCAACGAACTTGCCCGAAGTGGCGTGGCCGCAAGGAACCTGAAGGTATTCAAGACCTCGGCCGATCGTGAGGTCCAGCTGATCGAAGCGTTGCTGGCGCCGAAGCTCGCCTCCCGCAACCCACAGCGGCGCAAAGAAGCAGTGGAGAGCCTCGAGCGAATGGCCTCCGTCCTGTCAGAGCTCAAGCACGCTCTGCTGGTGCAGGACCTGCGCCGCCTGGCTGACTCCTGAGCCGACCTTGCCCCGGGTATCGCGCAAGAAACTTGTTGAAGTCCCGCCGGATCAGATCTATGACCTGGTCAGTGATCCTCGTCGGCTGGGGGAATGGTGGCCCCGGGTTACGCGGATCGAAAACGTCGAAGGCAAGGCCGGTGCCGCCAGAACCCGGTGGACCAGTGTCCTTGCTGCCGATTCGGGTCGCAAGCTGCGCATGGACTACCAATGCATCGCGGCCACCCGTCCGGAGCGCTACGGATGGCAGCAGGAACTTGAGGGAACTCCCTTCGAGGAGCACCTGCTTCGGCAGGCGACCTTGGTGAAGCTGAACGGAACCGCTCAGGGAACCCTGGTCGAACTGACGGCCGAGCACACACTCAAGGGCTCGGCAAGGCTGGCCGGATTCATGATGAGAAAGACGCAGAAACAGATGCTGGACACAGCACTGGCCTCCCTCCAGCGCTGCTTTGACGGGTCTTTGGAGAACGGGCCGGCGGGTTGAGCATCAACCCCCGTCGCGATACCAGGTGGTGGGGCTGGGGAGATCCAGATGAGCTGGCGACGCTGCCCGACGGCGCCGAAGCGATGCTTGCGGAACGCGGGATCCCGCTGGGTGAGGTTGTGGCAGTCCCTTCGGTTGAGCAAGTCTCCCTGCCGGATGCGCAGCCGCTGCCGGACGTAATTCGGCGACTCTTCGATGAGGAATCGATGTTCACCGGAGCCGAAGACCGGCTGCGGCATGCGGCCGGCCAAAGCTATCTGGACCTGATCGAGAAGCGATCCGGAACAATCCAAAATGCTCCTGACGCGGTCATAGTCCCGGCTCGCGCCGAGCAGGTCCTGCCCCTGCTCGAAGCCTGCTCGCAGAAGGGAATCGCCGTAGTTCCCTTCGGTGGTGGAACCAGCGTGGTCGGTGGCATCGCCCCGCTGAGTGGGAAGTTTGACCGGGTGATCAGCCTCGACACTTCGGCGTTTCGTTCGGTCGAAATCGATAGCCGCTCGCTTACCGCAAGGCTGGGGGCAGGTCTGCGGGGACCGGAAGCGGAAGCAGCTCTGGCCGCCGAGGGCTTCACCATCGGCCATTTCCCCCAGTCATTCGAATACGCAACGATTGGCGGCTTTGCGGCAACCAGGTCGGCGGGACAGTCTTCCAGCGGATATGGCCGCTTCGACTCGCTGGTCAGCTCGATACGGATGATTGCTCCGGCTGGTGAGATATCGACCCTGGATACTCCCCACAGTTCAATCGGTCCCTCCCTGCGCGAGCTGATCGTAGGTTCGGAAGGCGCTT
>CALEMO010000254.1 GCA_937910825.1 uncultured Solirubrobacterales bacterium
AGTTGGGCGGGGAAGAAGCGAACCTGCTGCTGCCGCTTTACCTGGTGCTGGCCGCGGGCATCGTCGCTTCGGCCTGGCGCCAGTGGCAGGCCCCGGCCGTATCGGACGAAAACGACCGGGCCACTCCCTCGGGAATCGCGGGCTGGCCGAGGCCACTGCTCGCGATATCGGTGGTCCTGTTCGCGCTGGGCCTGTTCTGGTCCGATGACCGTTCGACTGGGCTGCAGAACCTCTGTTTCTTTCTCGTACCGTTCGCTCTGGTCTTCGCCTTGATGCTGGACGTGAAATGGACCCGGGAGAGACTTCGCACCGTGCTGATCGTGGTCGTGGTGATGGCGCTGGTCTGTGCGCTGATCGGCTTCGCGGAGTTCCACTGGCGCCACCTGCTCTGGAACGAGACGGTCATCCGGACCAACGACTTCAACGTCTACTTCCGGGTCAACTCCCTTTTCTGGGACCCGAACGTCTACGGGCGCTACCTGTCCCTGGCGATCACCGTGGTTGCGGCCACCCTGATCTGGTCCCGCAACCGCCGGGAGATGCTCATCCTCTGTGCGGTTGCTGCGGTGCTCTGGCTGGCCTTGATAACAACCTTCTCCCAGTCGAGCTTCATTGCGCTTCTGGCCGGGCTGGCGGTGCTTGTGGCGCTGCGCTGGAGCCTGCGCTGGGTGCTGCTCGGCACCGGCGCCCTGGTGATTGGCGCGATCGTCTTCGCAACCGTGGCCGGCGATGTGGTCAAGCTCGACCTGAGCAGGATCAACGCCCAGTCGGCCGGCCGAGCCAACCTGATCGAAGGCGGAATCGACCTTTTTCAGAACCGCCCGATCTTTGGCTACGGCTCGGGAGCGTTTTCCGAGGCGTTCCGCGATGAGATCGCCGGGCAAAACGCCCCGGTCACGGAATCGCATACCGAGCCGGTGACCGTAGCCGCCGAACTTGGAGTCGTCGGCCTCGCCATCTATTTCGCCTTGATCGCCTCCGCAATCGCCGCGCTCGGCGCCGGCATGCGCAGGGTCATGCCCGGGCTCGGCGCCGCTTTCGGAACCAACGACCCAAAGCGCGGCCCACCCGCAGCCAGGGCAGCGGTGCTGGCCGCCTTCATCGCCGTGCTCGTCCACACCATCACCTACGCAGGATTTCTCGACGACCCGGTGACCTGGGTCCTGATCGCCATTGGCTATAGCCTCGCCTTTCCATGTCGGGCTACCTCCGCCGCCTAGCGAGCACAGGCGCCGCCTATACAGCGGCCAGCATCCTCTCGAAGCTGATCGCGGTCGCGCTGCTGCCGCTTTACACACGCTTCCTGAGTCCAGCCGACTACGGCGCCGCTGAAGTCATGTTCGCCGCTGTGGTCGCGGCCAGCATCGTGATCCGGCTGGGAGTGATCGAGGCCCTGCTGCGCTTCTACTACAAGACCGACGAAGTCCCGGACCGGGTGGTGGCTACTTCTTTCGCGGTGCTGTTCTGGGCCGGAACGATCGCCGCTCTGGTTCTGCTGCCTTTTGCCGGACCGATCTCTGACCTGCTGCTCGGTGAGAGCGAGCCCGAACTGGCCCGGATCGCGATCGGCGGCCTCTGGGTTCTGACCCTCTCCGAGTATCTACTGACCATCTTCCGGCTCGACGAAAGGTCGCGCGCCTTCTTCGTTTTCACGGTCGCCTCGGTTTTGGTCACGATTCCGGTGACGGTCTTGCTGGTCGTCTTCCTCGACCTCGGTGCGCAAGGGCTGCTGCTCGGCAGCTACGGCACCGGCGTGGTTTTCGTAGGCGCCCTGATCGTCTATCACCACAAGCGGCTCTCGCT
Source organism: uncultured Solirubrobacterales bacterium (assembly GCA_937910825.1). Classification (GTDB taxonomy): domain Bacteria; phylum Actinomycetota; class Thermoleophilia; order Solirubrobacterales; family 70-9; genus 67-14. Next base: position 1,804 of record CALEMO010000254.1, read on the forward strand.
GGTCCCGGATCGCGCGCTTACCAAGCGCATGATGCGCTTCGGCCTGCCGACGATGCCGGCCGAGCTTTCTCTCTATTCACTCAGTTTCATCGACCGGATCATCATCGCCCGCACGCTCGGCCTGGCGGAAGCCGGGCTCTATTCGCTGGCAATCAAGGTCGCGCAGTCGGTCAACGTGCTGGTGCGAGGTTTCCAGCTCGCTTTCCCGCCGCTCGCCTATTCGATAGTCGACGACGACGAAGCACGCCGCGCCTACTCGCTGGTGGTCACCTGGTTTGTGGTGGTCATGGCGGTGGTGATCACCGGCATCTGGCTGACCGCGCCCTGGATCGTGCGCATCTTCGCCGCACCCGAATACTTTGAGGCCTATAAGGCGGTCGGACCGGTCGCCGCCGGCACGGCGCTCTATGCGATCTACATGGTCCTGCTGGTGGTGCTCGGCCGCACCGGCCGCACCGAGTTCAACTTCCCGGCCACCCTGGCCGGGGTCGGCTCGAACATCGTGCTCAACCTGATCCTCGTACCGGCCTGGGGCATCGTCGGCGCCGCGGTCTCGCTGGTCATTTCCTACACGCTGGTCCTGATCCTGATGTACATCTTCACTCAGCGCTTGTTCCCGGTTCCGTATGAGTGGTTCAGGCTGTCCAAGGTGCTTTTTTCCAGCGCCGCCCTGATCGCCCTTGGCACCCTGCTGGTGCCGATCGAAGGTTTCCCCGAGCTTGCGATCCGCCTGCTGATCTTCGCCTGCCTGCCGTTGGCTCTGCTGCTCACCGGTTTCTTCAGCCCGGAGGAGCGGCGCTACCTGGCGATGATCCGCAGGCCACGCGAGCTGATCAGCAACCTGCGCGCTACCGAGACGGGCGAAGACGCCGATCGCGGCCTGTCAGAGGTCTACGAAGTCGAGCAGATGAACGAAGACATGCGGAACTAGTTCTCGCTTGGGGTCATGAGGGCAGCTGGGGGTCAGGTGGCACGGTCTTTGATGCTTTCTCCTCTGTACGGGAAGAGGGCCTGGCGAGTGTGGGCGGCGTAGATCCTGGTCGGGGCTCCAGGCAGGACTACTGAGGCGATTGTTCTGAGGCCGTAGGTCCAGGCGGTGAGTAGTCGAACGGCGAAGGCGGCCGGGCGGCAGTGGTGCTTTCTCATGTAGAGGTCCCGGTTGCGGTGGAATTCGGTGATTCTCGGCAGGCCGGAGCTGAGGTCGGTGGAAAGCTGATTGTGATGGACCGCTTCAGCCGACGGCACATAAAGGGTGTGCCAACCGACATCTGCCAGGCGCCGGCAGAAGTCGCATTCGTCGTAGTAGATGTAGAACTGCGGGTCCATCCAGCCGATCTTTTCGGCCGCTTCGCGGCGAACCATCAAGGCGCTTGACTGGGCCCAGTCGACCCGGCGAGTGAGCTGACCCTGGCTTTCGACGGTGAAGCGGCCATGCAGGAAAACCGCTGCGATCAACGCGGTACCGACACCGGGGAAGCGCCAGGCGCAGGCGTAGGGCTGCTCGTGCGAATCGAATAGCTGGGCTCCGGCGGCACCTGCCGCAGGATCGTCCTCCATCGCGCGGTAGAGAGCTTCGACCGAGCCGGCTCTCAGCTCCGTATCTTCGTTCAGCAGCAGGCAATAACGGCCACGGGCACGCTTCATCAGGTTCGTATCGTTGGCCGCCTTGCCGTCCTTTCGCTCAAGCTCGATCAACTCGACTTCGGGGAAGCGCTCACGCACAGCTTCGACCGAGCCGTCGCTCGAAGCGTTGTCCAGAACGATGGTTTCGCTTTCGATCCCGGGCACCCGCATGCGCTCGATCGCCGCCAGGCAGCTCATCAGGTAGACACGACCGTCGTTGTTCACCACGCAGTAGGAAATCTCGGCTGGCACGACCTCCACGATAATCACCGCAATGCGTATACAGCTTGTCGACCCATCGGCGTTCACGCCGCCATACGACCGGGCCCTGGCCCGGGCGCTGGCTGCCGCCGGGGCCGAAGTCGAGCTGATCACCTCCGAGTTCCTGCACGGAGCGGTGCCGCAAGCCGAAGGTTTCAAGGTTAATGAGGCCTTCTACCGCCGTTCGTCGCGCCGCGGCCTGAACGCGCGCGGCCGGGTTCCTTTCAAGTTCGCCGAGCACCTCTTCGACATGGTCCGGCTGCGTGGTCTGATCGAAGGAGATATCACCCACTACCAGTGGCTCAGCGTTCCCGGCCTGGACCGCCACCTGCTCGCGTCGGGCAAGCCCCGGGTGATCACCGCCCACTACATCGCCCCGCCGGAGCCGAGCGCGCGACAGATCCGCTCTGCACACAGGGTCTTTAGTTCGATGGACGCAGTGATCGTTCACTCGGAGGCCGGCGCCCGCCGGATGAACGAAGAGATCGGTATCCCACGCGAGCGCATCCGGGTGATCCCCCATGGCAGCTTCGACTACCTGACCGACATGCCGGACGAGTCCCCGCTGCCGGCCGAGCTCGAAGGAGCCGTGGGACTGGTCGTGCTCTTCTTCGGACTGCTGCGTCCCTACAAAGGCATCGACCTGCTGCTGGACGCGATGACGGAAGCCAGGCACGGTGAGCTCTGGATCGTCGGCAGTCCGCGAATGGACATCACTGCCCTTGAAGAGAAAGCCCGGGAGCTCAACTGCCGGGTTCGCTGGCTGCCCAGATTTATCGACGACACCGAGATCGCCCCGATTATGCGCCGCGCGGGCCTGCTGGTCCTGCCGTACCTCGACGGCGAGCAGTCCGGTGTGCTTTACACAGGTCTTGCATTCGGCAAGGCGATGCTCGTCTCCGACGTCGGCGGGCTGGGAGACGTGGCGCGGCAGTTCGACGCGGCTCGCCTCGTCCAACCCGGCGATCGGGACGGGCTGGCCGAAGCGCTCGTCGAGTTGACCGGCAGCGAAACGGAGCGACTCGCGCTCGCCGGACGGGCGAAGGCCGCCGCCGCCGGCGCTTTCTCATGGTCCGGGATTGCCGCGAAGACGATCGACCTCTACCGTGAACTTCTTCCCTGATGATTTTCGTCGCCGTCATATTCTGGCTTTCGGCCGGGCTGATCGTATTCACCCACTTCGGGTATACGGTCGCGCTCTGGGTGCTTGAAGCGCTCGGTTTCGGCAACGACGCAGGGCACCTGCGTGGCCGGCGGGTGGGGACCTTCCCTTCGCTGGTCGACGAGCAGCAGACCGACGAGACGGCGATCCCCAGGGTTTCGCTGATCATCGCCGCCTACAACGAAGAAGCAGTGATCGCAGCCAGGGTGGCGAACGCCTTGGAGCTCGAATATCCACGGGAGCTGCTGGAGATTATCGTCGCCTCGGATGGGTCCACCGATACGACGGTCGAGATTGCCCGCGAGGCCGGCGCCGACCAGGTGCTCGACCTTGCCCGGGCAGGCAAGATCACGGTTCAAAACGCAGCGGCGGATGCTGCCACGGGAGAGATCCTCGCTTTCTCCGATGCAAATGCGACCTGGCAGCCTGATGCCCTGGCCCAGCTGCTCGAGCCCTTCCGCGACGAGAAGGTGGGCTACGTCTGCGGGCAGGTGAAATTCACCGGTCCCGACGGCGGCAATCTCGAAGGTGCCTACTGGCGCTACGAGATGAAGGTCCGGCAACTCGAATCCGAGCTCGCCGGAATCACGGCCGGCAACGGAGCCATCTATGCGGTGAGGGCCGCCGACTACATCCGGCTCGGACCTTCGGGCAGCCATGACCTTTCATTCCCGTTCGCGCTCGCCAAGCAGGGGCTGGCCTCCCTGTACCGCCCGAAAGCAGAGGCATCGGAAAAAATGGTGCCGTCGATGGGTGGGGAACTGGCAAGGAAGAGGCGCATGATGGTCGGCCTCTGGGACATCGTCGTGACTGAGGGAATGATCGACCCGCGCGGCTACCCGCCGTTCTATTACTTCGAGATCGTCTCTCACCGGCTGCTGCGTTACCTCACGCCCGCGCTGCATCTGATCGTGCTGCTGAGCAACATCGCGCTCTACGGGCAAGGTCTGGTCTACGAGCTGACGCTCTATATCCAGCTCGCAATCCTCCTGGCGGCGATTCTCGGTCGCTGGTTTCAGCAGCTGCCCCTCCGGATCTGCCGTTACTACGTGATGACCACGATCTCGATCGCGATGGGGCTCTGGGATCGCTGGAGGAACGGACCCCCCGGCTACTGGGAGAAAGCGGAAGGCACCCGTTGAACCGCCCGTTGGAACTGCTGCTGGCGCTCGCTGCGCTGGCGCTGACGGCCCCGCTGCTTCTGGTCTCCGCGATTCTGATCAGGGTCGAAGGCGGCGGCTCGGCGATCTACCGGCAGCGGCGGGTCGGTCTGGGCGGCGCCGAATTCGAGATGCTCAAGCTGCGCACCATGGTGCCCGGATCGGACCCTGTGGGGGTCGGCACGATCGTCGCCCGTGACGACCCGCGGGTCACCTGGATCGGTCGCTGGCTGCGCCGCACCTCGCTCGACGAGTTGCCGAACCTGGTCAACGTTCTGCGCGGCGAGATGGCACTGGTCGGCCCCCGCCCGACAATCCCGGCCCAGGTCCGTGACTACACTGATCGGCAGCACCGCCGGCACGAGGTGCGTCCGGGAATTACCGGATGGGCCCAGGTCAAAGGCCGGGCGGGCATCCCCTGGGACGAGCGGATCGAACTCGATATCGAATATGTCGAGGGGCGCTCCCTGGGGCTCGACCTGATGATTCTGCGCAAGACCGTCTGGCTGGCCGCGACCGGCCACGGTCTCGCTCCGGACTGAGCCGGCTGCTTCCTTTAGGCTTTTCCGATGCGCATCGGCGAAATCATCAGCGACCACCGGCCCGTCTTTTCGGCTGAGTTCTTCCCTCCGAAGACCGACGAGGGCCGCGAACAGCTGATCAGCACGGCCCGCACCCTGGCCGGCCTGGACCTTGATTTCGTCTCCGTCACCTATGGCGCCGGTGGCTCCACCAGGGAAGGCACGTTCGACATCACCAAGGCACTCAAGGATGAAGTCGGCCTTGAAGTCATGGCCCACCTGAGTTGCGTCGGCGAAACCAAACAGGGCCTCGCGGTCACGCTGGACCGCCTGAAAGAGCTCGGCATCGACAACATCTTCGCCCTGCGCGGTGACCCGCCGCGCGGCGAGAGCGACTTCGTCCAGCCGGAGGGTGGCCTTGCCAGCGCCGCCGACCTTGCCGGTTTCATCAGCGAGGGCTATGACTTCTCGATCGGCGGCGCCTGCTTTCCGGAGGTCCATCCGGAAGCCCCCGACCTCGATACCGATCTGAGCTATCTGAAGACGAAGGTCGATGCGGGCGCAGAGTTCCTGATCACCCAGCTTTTCTTCGACAACCGCGCCTACTTCGACTTCGTCGAAGCGGCCAGGGCCAAAGGTATCAAGGTGCCGATCCTGGCCGGCATCATTCCGGTCACCGGGTACGCCCATACCAAGCGCATCTGCAACCTTTGTGACGCAGGCATTCCGGCCTCGCTGGAGGCGGCGATGCTGGCGGCCGGGGGGGATACAGAAGCCGAGTTCAATCTCGGCGTCGCCTACGCAGCGCAGCAGTGCGCCGAACTCCTGGCTGCCGGGGCGCCGGGCATCCATTTTTACGCACTCAACAAAGCGCCAGCGACCCTGGCCGTGCTCGGAGCGCTGCGTGCCGCACAACCCTGGCGCGGTGCCCGTAGCCAGTCGGTAGGGGCTTGAGCCAGAACGAGGATGGCTCCGAAGCGGCCGGTCCGACACCGGCCGGCTATGTGGTTGGAGCCCTGCTCGCGATCGCGATAGTCGCCGGGATCTATTTTGCCCTGACGGCAGGCGGTAACGAAGACCCGGGTGTGGCCCACATCGCCACACCTTCCTCCGGGGATACGAACGGTGTCATGCCGGACGAGCGCGCCGGCGTCACCACCGCCGCATTCAAATCGGGGGGCGAGGACACCGCCGCACTTGCCAAAGCCGCGGGGTGTCGGATCGAAGGTGACCTGGAAGACGAAGGAAACGATCACCTCCAGCGCGGCGACGAAGTGCCCGAATACAAGACGGTGCCACCGACCTCCGGGGCCCATATCGGACCACCTCTCCAGCAGGCCGACGGTGCCTACATCGCAAGCCCGGCCCCCGAAGACGTCGTTCACTCACTCGAGCACGGGAGGATCGCCGTCCAGTACAGCCCGGACCTGCCTGAAGAATCGCAGCTTGAACTGAAAGGCATGTATGACTCGGCCTTCAGCGCCGCCCTGCTTTTCCCGAACTCCGACATGCCCTACGCGGTGGCCGCCACCGCCTGGACAGCCCTGATCGCCTGCCCCGAATACCAGGGCGATCGAACCCTGAAAGCGATCGCCGCCTGGGCAGCCGAGAACTTCGGTCAGGCGCCAGAGCCGGTCGACATCTTCCCGCCGCTCACCGGGCCGAGTTTCGCCGAGCCAGGGGAGTCCGCTCAGGAAGCGCGGTAGGCCGGAAAGAAGTCCCCGGCGCCAGGCGGGCTGAGCCTCGCGTATTCGGCTTCGTCGCAGACCAGCTCCGAGGTGTACCACTGCTCTTCGCGATTTGTGAAGCCACGCTTGAACTCCTCCAGCGGATCGCCGGGTGTGATGCCGCCACCAAGGTTCAAAGCTAGATCCATCGAATCGCCGAATTCGATCATCGCTTCGATCACGTTCTTCATCGGGGAATCCCGCAGGTTGGAGTCGGCCGTTCCAGAGAGGTAGTAGTGGAGCAGCCCGTCGCTGGAAACGGCGATCGAAGCTGCGGCGATCGTGCCATCACCATCACGTGCCAATGCAAGCCAGGTCAATTCGCTGCCGAGGATCTGGTCAAAGTACTCACGGCTGAAGAAGTAGCGCTCCGTCGCCTGGGTGCGCTCCATGGTCTCGATGTAAGCGCGGAAAAAGCCCTCGCGCGCTGCGTCGCCAGACTCGGGTCCCGGTACGAATTCCACCTCGTAGCCGCGTTTCAGGTTCTTGCGGATCTGCTGGCGGTCGCTCATCCTGCTCTTGCGTGGCAGCGCCGGGTCCGAGAGCAGGCACAGGTTGCGGGCTGTGGCGCCGGCCAGCGGCAGATCCGCGCCCAGCACATGCCGCAGGAAGACGCTGAGCAGGCCGGTGCCGGTGAAGTCGATGTCTTCCGGAGAGAGCGCGTCGCTCAGTCCATTTGAAGGAATGGCAAAGCCCGGGTAGCCATAGGGTGAAGTCGCGTCGAATAGTTCGCTGCCATCGACCTCACTCACGAGCAGCGGCGCCGCGACTGTGCCGGCATCGGACTCGACCCGCAGCGAATGGGTCGTTCCCTCCGCGCGCAGGAATTCAGGTGAGCGAAAGAAGTCAGCCGAGGCCGAGGCCTCGCCGGCGTCTTCGAGCAGTTCAGCCCTCACCACTTGGCGACGGCTTCGAAGAACTGGTCCGGCGAGACACCCCAGATTTCACAGTCGAGCAGCTTACCGTCCCGCTGGATGTGTCCAGGCATGTTGCCCTCGTATTGCCAGCCCTGTGCGGCGACCACTTTCTTCGCCGCAGCGTTGAAGGCGGGGATGCGGCCATAGACCCGGTGGGCTCCGAATTCCTCGAAGGCCCGGGTCACGGTCAGGCGCTCGGCCCATCGCCCGATTCCACGGCCACGGGCTTCGTCGCCGATCAAAGCGCCCAGTTCAGGCGCCGTCTGGCGAAACAGGCCGTAAAGCGCGGTGAAGCCGATCGGCTGCTCGATGCCCGGCACTTCAATAGCGTATTTGCGGTCTTCGCCAGATTGTTCGGCGGCGTTGGCGGTCCAGCCTTCCGCGCTTTCCAAGCTGAAGGACACGCGCTGCTCCATCAGGGTTTTGGTCGCTTCGCGGTTGTTGAACCAGCGGTGCACGGCGGCGGCATCGTCGATCCGGAAATCCCGGATCGAGCAGGAAGGGGTTTGGGACATTCCCCGATTCTAGGTGGGTGGCTCGCGGTCGGCGCGGCGCTGGAAGATCGTCTCGATCTGTTCCAATGAGCGACCCTTGGTTTCCGGCACGAATTTCCAGCAGAACCAGAGGGTGACCAGGCCGACCGCGCCGTAGATCCAGAAA
>CALEMO010000255.1 GCA_937910825.1 uncultured Solirubrobacterales bacterium
CTCAAGCCGGGACTCCTTCTCAAGCAGCTCAATCTCGCGAGTTTCAAGATTTTCGCCGCGACGAGTCGCTTCCCGCATCTGCGTCTGCGCAGACTCGAGATCCCTGAGTGCACGTTCCTCCATGCGGATGATCTCTTCCCGGCGGGCCCTGAGTTCCGCCTGGCCGGAAAGGTCAACGGAACGAGGAGCTTCTTCCCGCCCGCTGCCAGCCGGGGATCCGTGGGGCCCACCTCCATTGCTGCTCATCCGACCGTCAGTACCTGTTCCATCTGCTGGCGCATCCGGATTTGCATCCGGGGATTTTTCCCCGGATCGAAGCAGAGATGAGATCAATGAACTGAATGACATTGGGGTCCTACTAAAGGTACCCCACCTTCGACACCGGCCATCTGCGGGCCCGGTCCTGCAGGACGTATCGCTAAGGCACCGAACTCAGCCGGCGGATCGCCGCATAGGCCTCTTCGGATGAATAGCCCCGACGGGCGAGCAGGCCCAGGGCTCTGCTTCGTCCACGGTCATCACTCAGATCAGCCCCCCGCTGTTCAAGAGCCTGCACTGCGCGCTCTATTTCACCGACTTCCCCCTCATCGTCAATCACCAGTGCCTGCTCGATCAAGTCGCGGCCCAGACCGCGTTTGAGCAGGTTCTCGCGGATTCTGGTTCGGCCCCAGCCGGCGAGTTGACGCTTGTCGGAGGCATATGCGAAAGCAAAGCGCCGGTCATCCAGGGCTTCGATTTCGATCAGGAAATTAACCACCCGGTCGATCTCGACTTCCTCGACTTCGCGAGCAGCCAGCCATTCACACATCTCGAAAACGGTGCGCTCCTTGCGTCCGATAGCACCGAGCGCTTTTGCCAGTACTTCGTCAGCCAACTCCCGACCCCCTAAGCGGCCTGCTTCTCTTCAGGCGAAGCCTTCTCTTCAGGCGAAGCCTTCTCTTCAGGCGAAGCCTTCTCTTTCGGGGTATCCGCCCTGATCGGCTCAACCACGCCACCATCGGCCTCGCCCGCCTCGCCCGCGTCCGCCTGGATCGGAGCCCCGTCCCTCGTGATTCCGAGTGAATCGAGGATGCGGGTTTCGATCTCCAGCGATATGTCCGGGTTCTCGGCCAGAAACTGCTTCGAGTTGTTGCGCCCCTGCCCCAGGCGCACATCGCCATACGAGAAGAAGGATCCCGACTTCTGGACCAGCTCATGTTCGATGCCGAGATCGATCAGGCTGCCTTCGCGGGAAATGCCGAGGCCGTACTCGATGTCGAATTCAGCCTGCTTGAACGGAGCCGCGACCTTGTTCTTGACGACCTTGACACGGACCTTGTTGGCAACTGCCTCGGTCCCGTCTTTGAGGGTCTCGATCCGACGTATGTCCAGGCGCTGGGAAGAGTAGAACTTGAGCGCCCTGCCGCCAGGCTGGGTCTCCGGTGATCCGAACGAAACGCCGATCTTCTCCCTGATCTGATTGGTGAACAGACAGACAGTATTGGCCCGGTTCAGGTTGCCGGCCAGCTTCCTGAGTGCCTGCGACATCAGTCTCGCCTGAAGACCCACCGTCACGTCACCCATCTGGCCTTCGAGTTCTGCCCTGGGCGTGAGTGCGGCGACCGAGTCGACCGCGACCACGTCAACCGCACCCGAGCGCGTCAGCACGTCGACGATTTCCAGCGCCTGCTCACCGTAGTCCGGCTGTGAGATCAGCAATTCGTCGGTATTGACGCCGATTCTCCTGGCGTAGACCGGATCAATCGCATGTTCTGCGTCGACGAAGGCACATACCCCGCCACGCTTCTGGGTCTCCGCAATTATGTGGTAGACGAGAGTCGTCTTGCCCGAGGACTCCGGACCGAAGATCTCGACGATCCTGCCCCGTGGAAT
>CALEMO010000256.1 GCA_937910825.1 uncultured Solirubrobacterales bacterium
AATGCAATGAGGGTGATCGCGGGAACACTCGGCGGCAGGCAGCTTCTGGCGCCAAAAGGATGGCAGGTCAGGCCCACTTCCGAGCGGGTCAGGGAAGCATTGTTTTCCGCCCTCGGTGACATCTCGGGGATGAAAACGGCCGACCTGTACTGCGGTACCGGAGCCCTCGGGATCGAGGCGATATCCAGGGGCGCAGCCAATTCGGTACTGGTCGACCGCGATACGAGGCCGGCGATCGGCAACGTGCATAACCTCGGTTTGCTCGATCGGACCGAGCTGGTGCGGGCCGACGCAGTGAGTTTTCTCTCAGGTGATGCCGGCCGACGGCTCTTCGACCTGATCTTCATCGATCCGCCCTACCGGATGGCCGCCGAGGCGGCTGAAGAACTTGACCGCCTGCTGCCGGCCGCCCTGGCTCCGGGGGGCCGGGTCGTGGTCGAATGCGCGGCCCGTATGCCGCTTGATCTGCCTTCGCTCGAAGTGGTCCGTCAACGCCGCTACGGAAGGACCGTGGTTACATTCCTTGAAGAAGCATCGCAGGAATAAAATCTTGACTGACGATAAACCGCAAACTGCAGTCTGCCCGGGAAGCTACGACCCCGTCACCAACGGGCACCTCGACATCATCGGCCGCGCATCACGAACATTCGAGCGGGTCGTCGTAGGAGTCGTCAACAACCCGATGAGGAAGAGCAAGACTCTCTTCACAGCCGAAGAGCGCAAGGCTTTCATCGAGGACGCCACCAAGGACGTCGACAACATCGAAGTCAAGATTTTCTCCAACCTGGTGGTCGAGTTCGCCAGGGAGGCCGGTGCATCGGCGATCGTAAAGGGCCTTCGCGCGATTTCCGATTTCGAATACGAGAATGAAATGGCCCAGTTGAACCACAGGCTGGACCCCGGGGTCGAGAGCCTCTACGTTTTCGCCCATTCCAACTACAGCTTTCTTTCTTCCACGGGGGTCAAGGAAATGGCGATCTTCAACGCAGACATCTCGGATCTTGTTCCGGCTCCGGTCGCGGCCGCCCTGGCGGATAGACTGGGACGCAGTTAGTGCCTTTAGCCGACAAAGCAGGAGTGGGCGATTCCATGCAGAATACTGTGGAAATCGCCACTTTCCACCCGAAATACACGGAGACACGTAGGGTTCCCTGAGCATGGATGTCCTAGTACTCATAGACAAACTTGATGATCTCGTCCACAATGCGAGGCCGGTCCCATTAACGGATCAGGTCCGGGTTGATCGTGAGGAGATCTACGACCTGCTCGATCAGATGCGTGCGACGATCCCGGAAGAGATCAAGCAGGCTCGCTGGATCGTCAAAGAGCGTCAGGAGATGCTCGAAGAAGCCAAGCGGGAATCCGAAAGGGTAATCCGTGAGGCACGTGAGCAGCAGGCGAGGCTGGTCTCTGACGAAGAGGTCACCAAGCAGGCAGAGCGGGCAGCAGACGAAATCGTCGAAGACGCCCGATCCCGTGAGCGGGAGATCCGCCTCGGTGCCGAGGACTACGCAGACGAGATCCTGAATACGCTTGAAGTGAACCTTCAGAAGTTCACCGCTGCAGTTCAGCGTGGCCGCGACCGGCTCGCCGGAC
>CALEMO010000257.1 GCA_937910825.1 uncultured Solirubrobacterales bacterium
CTGATCGAAGCCGGGGTAGGGGTCTTTGAGAACAGCCCGGTGCTGTCCCTCGAAGACGGACCGGGGGGCATCAAGGCAAGAACTGCGGATGGCAGGATCAGCGCCGAGAAACTCGTGCTGGCATCAGGCCCTTCGCTCGCGGGGCGTGGCTCACCCTTCAGGCACAACGTCACCATCGCTTCGAGCCATATGGTCATCACCGAACCAGTTCCGGAGGTGATCGAAGAGATCGGCTGGGCCGGCGGTGAGGCGATAAGTGACTGCCGAGCGCTGCTGACCTACTTCAGGACCACGCCGGACGGCCGCATCGCCTTCGGTTGGGGCGGCGGCCGGATCGCTGCCGGCGGGCGACGACGGGGCAGGGCCGAAGTTGACGCCAACATTGTCCGTCAGGTCGGCGAAGGCCTTCGCAGATACTTTCCTCAACTCGGAGGAACCCGTCTGGAGCACGCCTGGGGCGGCCCGATCGATGCTTCGGCATCGCACCTGCCGCATGTCGTCGCGCTTGAGTCCGGTCGTTCTTTTTCGGCCATGGGCTACACCGGCAACGGAGTCGGTCCTTCCCAGATGGTCGGACGCATGCTCGCGTCCTGTGTGCTTGAGCGCAGCGATCGCTACTCGTCGTCGGCGCTCGTGGAGCCGGCAGCGGCGTTGACCAGGTTGCCGCCAGAACCTTTCCGCTGGATCGGCGGCACGGTCATACGACAGGCGATCGGACGCAAGGAGGACGCGGAGTTGGCCGGCACGACTCCCGGCCTGCTGACACGAATCGTTGCCGGCATACCCCGGATCATCGGCTTTCACATCGGTCGCTAGACCCTGCGGCAAGCTTATGTGCAGAATCGTGCGCGCATGGCCCCTTTATGTGCATGTGCTTACACTTCCCGCGAGTGCATCCAAATTCTTCCCTCAAATCCGGGCCCGCCAGAGCCCGCATGCTAGTTGTCGTCTGCCTTGTGCTGTCGGCCCTTTTCGCGTGGTCGCAGCAGCCGGCTTCCGCATCAGTAGAAGACAAGCTCGACAAGACCAAGTCGAAGATCGACTCGGCAAAGCAGAAGAAGGGCGTGCTCTCGGAAGAGATCGCTGGCCTCAGTTCCGAAATCGGCGCCTACGAGACCGAGGTCACGGCGCTCCGGGCACAGGAGCGCGAAGCCGAGATTCGGCTCGAGGCCAAGCAGCAGGAGCTGGACCAGGCCGAGGCCGAGGTACGTAGCGCCTACCGGCAGCTTCGGGTCCTGGCAGAACGGCTCAAGCGATCGCTCGATGCGCTCGCCGACCGCCTCGTCGCGATCTACCAGACAGGCGACGCCGACCTGAGCGAGCTGGTGCTCACCGCCTCAAGCTACGGCGACCTGATCCAGAGATCCGAATACCTTCAGCAGATTCAGGACCGCGACGAGACGATCGTCGGACGGGTCCGCAGCTTGCGCGACCAGCAGCAGACCCTGGTCACGAAACTGAAGAAGGCCAAGGAGACGATCGAGGTTGCGCGAGATCAGATCGCCGTGGAAGAAAAGAACCTCGCCACCGCGCGCCAGGCGATCGAAACCCAGCAGGACCAGTTGCTCGCCGTCCGCGGTAGGCGCCGCGACGCGATCAGCCGGATCGACCAGCAAGTCGGACATTACGAAAATATCGAGGCCGACCTGCAGGCCAAGATCCAGGAACAGATAGCCGCAGCCTCCGGCTTCAGCACATTGCCCGCCGGGCCGATGACCTCCCCCAGCGCGGCCGGCCTGATCTGGCCGGTCAGTGGTGTGCTCAGCTCTGGATTCGGACCGCGCAGCTCGCCCGGCGGAGTCGGCTCCACCGATCACGAAGGCATCGATATTTCGGCTCCGGAAGGCACGCCGATTCGTGCGTCCAAGGGCGGCAGCGTGATCCTCGCTTCGTACAACGGTGGCTACGGCAACTACACCTGCGTTGATCACGGAAACAGTCTTTCGACTTGCTACGCCCACCAGTCGCGGTTCGGTGTCACGGTCGGTCAGTCGGTCAACCAGGGCCAGGTCATCGGGTACGTCGGCAGTACCGGAGCCAGCACCGGACCTCACCTTCACTTCGAGGTGAGGATCAACGGCGTCGCCGTCGATCCGATGGGCTACCTCTAGCCGGGCCGGTTCAGGCCGAGCCGGGCCGCTCTTTCCCTGGCCCTGGCGATGATCTCTTCACTGCCGTTCACCTGGCGGTCATGCATCAGGACCTGCCCGTCGACCACAGTCGTTCTGACCACCGAGCCGGTTGCCGTATAGACGAGGTTCGATATGAGCCCGCCGAGCGCGAGTTCAGGGGAGTCGGGCTCAAGCAGCAGGAAATCCGCCGCACCGCCGAGCACCAGCGGATCTCCGTCCGCCACCAGTCTGGATCGCCGGCCGATCGCGATCGACCACGCCTCGTCGACCGGAATCGCCTCGGCGTTCGCCGAAGCGTGACGCTGGAGCAGTGCGAAGACTTTCAGGTCGGCCATCAGGTCGAGTGAATTGTTCGAGCCCGCGCCGTCGGTTCCCAGGGCGAGGTTGAGGCCCGCCTGCGCCGCGGCCGGGTAAGGGAACGCCGCCCCGACAGCGAGCTTCATATTGGCGACCGGATTGCTTGTGATCGTTGACCCGCGGGCCGCGATCAACTCGAGTTCTTCGTCGTCGAGCCAGACCCCATGGGCGAGGTTGGTATTGGAGCCGAGCAGTCCGATTTCATCGAGGTAGATTGCCGGCCGTTTTCCGTGGGCGGCAATGCAGTCATTTACCTCGCCTTCGGTTTCCGAGAGGTGGATCTGGACCGGAAGGCCACGCTCGGTTGCCGTGGCGGCAGCGAATTCGAGTCCGGCGGTATCCACCGTGTAAATAGAATGGGGCGAAACTGCGGCGCTGATCCTGGGCCCGAACCCCTGAAGGGCGTCGAGCTGTTCGAGAATCGACTGGTCCCGGGCGCCCAGCTCGATTGAAGTGGCGGGATCGAGCAGGGGCGGTCCGATCACGGCGCGTATGCCTGCGTCTTCGACCGCGCGGGCAACGGCTTCGGGCTGCCAGTACATGTCCCAGAAGCGGGTGGTGCCGGTCCTGATCATTTCCAGGCAGGCGAGCCGGGTTCCCCAGTAGACGTCCTCAGCGTCCAGCTTCGCTTCGATCGGCCAGATCGCCTCCTGGAGCCAGCGCATCAGCGGGAGATCATCACCATGGCCACGGAACAGAGTCATTGCCGCGTGGGTGTGACCGTTGCTGAGGGGCGGACTGAGGATCGAACCCGCCGCGTCGAGCAGCACATCTCCCTCATGCGGCTCGACCGAAGGGCCGATTTCAGTGATCAGGCCGTTTTCGGACCGCAGGCCGGCCG
>CALEMO010000258.1 GCA_937910825.1 uncultured Solirubrobacterales bacterium
CGGCGATCCTTTTCAGCGCCAGCCGGGGAACCGAGCGCAGCGGCCTCTACTTCATGATGCTGATGGCCGGCGAGACGGCCACCCTGGGTGCATTCCTCGCTCAGGACCTGCTGCTCTTCGTGCTCTTTTTCGACCTGATGATTGTGCCGTTCTATTTCCTCTTCGGGATTTGGGGCAAGGACCGTGACGGTGTCAGCGTTTCCGGCGCGACCCTGAAGATGATCGTCTTCACCCTGATCGGCTCGTTGCTGATGCTGGTCGGCGCGATCGCCGCGGCCGTGATTGCAGCCGATGGCGGCCAGATCACCTTCTCCATGGCCGAGCTCGCCGAGAAGGGTCTTCCCGAGGGTTCGCAGAACTGGATCTTCTGGTTCTTCGCGGCTGCATTCCTGGTCAAAATGCCTGCCTTCCCACTTCACGGATGGATGCCGGATGCCTACCGGGCGGCGCCGCTGCCGGCGCTGGCCGTCTTCTCGGCGGTGCTCTCCAAGGTCGGCGCCTACGGCTTCCTGCGGGTGGTGCTGCCGATCATGCCGGATGCGACCGAGCTCTTCCAGACGACGATTCTGGTGCTCGCCCTGGCGACCATCATCTACGGCTCTGTGATGGCGTTCACCAAGCTCGACCTGCGCCTCATTCTCGGGTTTTCTTCGGTCGCCCAGCTCGGATTCATCACTGCCGGCATTTTCGCGCTGAATACAACCGGCGCCGAAGGCGCGGTGCTCCAGATGGTCAACCACGGCCTGGTCGTGGTCCCGGCCTTCCTGATCGTCGCGCTGATTGCCGAGCGCACCGGCAGCGAAAAACTTGGTGGCATGGGTGGTCTGGCGAAACGCGCTCCGGTCCTCGCGGTGATATTCCTGATCGTCACCCTGGGAACGCTGGCGATGCCGGGCTCGGCGAACTTCATCGGCGAATTCTTCATCCTCAACGGGCTCTTTGAGTTCAACGTCGCAATCGCGATCATCGCGTCGACCGGGGTGGCCATGGCCGCCTTCTACGCACTTCGCATGTACCAGCTCACCATGCACAACCCCTTGCCGGAAGGGATCAAGTCGATCGAGATCTCGCTGCGTGACGGTCTGGTGATCGTGCCTATGGTCCTGATCATCGTCGTGCTCGCATTCAGTCCGCAGCTGATCATCCACGCATCTGAACCGGCGGTCGATTCCACCGTTACTTCCAGCCGGGAGGCAGCGCAGTGATCTTCGACGCACCAACCATCGACTACGCCGCCCTTTCGCCGATCATCAGCCTCACGGCCGGTCTCGTGGTCCTCGTGCTGGCCGCGGTCTTCGAGCCGGTCAAGCGCTTCGGTCCCGCTTTGGCGCTGCTCACACTCGCTGCCGCCGCCGGATGCCTGATCTGGCAATGGGGCAACGAGACCGAGCTGGTGGCCGGAAGCCTGCAGCTCGACGGTCTGGCGATCACTCTGTCGTTGCTGGTGGTCGTCTCGGCGGCCGTAGCCATTCTGCTTTCGATCGGTGATCCAGCGGAAATCCAGGCCGGGCGGAGCGACTACCTTGCGCTGTTGATGGGTTCCGTACTCGGCATGGTGATGCTGACTCAGGCGAACAACATTCTCACCTTCTTCGTCGCCCTGGAGCTGCTCTCGATCCCGCTCTACGCTCTCTGCGGCACAAATCTCAGAAGGCGTGAGTCGCTCGAATCAGGGCTCAAGTACCTGATCGTCGGCTCGGTTGGCTCGGCGACCCTGCTTTACGGCCTGGCGATGATCTACGGCGCTTCGGGCGCAACCGGTTTCCCGGAGATCAGCCAGGGGTTGAGTGAGGGTGGCCTGCTGAACGACTCGCTGACCCTGGTCGGCGTCGGCATGGTTGCGGTCGGCCTCTCTTTCAAGATCTCGATCGCGCCGTTCCACCAGTGGACGCCGGACGTCTACCAGGGCGCACCGACCCCGATTACGGCATTCATGGCGGTCGCCACCAAGGCTGCCGCTTTTGCGATCTTCATCCGCTTCTTCCTGGTCGCGCTGGGCCCGATGGTCGACCAGTGGGACGTGATCCTCGCCGCCCTTTCGGCGCTTTCGATCGTCGTCGGCAACGTCGGTGCCCTGGCCCAGACCTCGCTCAAGCGCATGCTCGGCTATTCCGGGATCGCCCAGGCCGGCTACATGCTGGCCGGCATCGTGGTCGCGACCGAAGCCGGCGTCGATGCCCTCGTCTTCTACCTCGGTGCCTATGTGGCGATGAACCTTGCGGCTTTCGCGGTGATCGTGGTCCACGAGCGGCAGAACGGCTATAGCGACAGCATCTCGTCCCTGCGTGGCATGGGCAGGAAGCGTCCCGCGCTCGCCTGGCCTCTGACCATCGCGATGCTGGCCCTGGCAGGACTGCCGCCGACGGCAGGATTCATCGGCAAGCTCTATCTGATCCAGGCGCTGGTTGAAGCCGACTGGACCTGGCTCGGCGTGATGATCGCGGTCGGAACAATGATCTCGCTGGCTTACTACCTGCGGGTGGTCGCAATGATCTGGATGAGCCCTGAAGAATCCGGCACGCAATCCGAAGGGCCGGAGATGACCGCCGCCGAGCAGGCTCTCGATGACCCTCAGGCACACCGTCGCTGGTATTTGATC
This sequence comes from uncultured Solirubrobacterales bacterium, assembly GCA_937910825.1. Lineage (GTDB taxonomy): Bacteria > Actinomycetota > Thermoleophilia > Solirubrobacterales > 70-9 > 67-14. The sequence continues at coordinate 2,600 of CALEMO010000258.1, forward strand.
GGCCCTGCCCTTCTCGGTGCGGCCGCCACGATCTTCTTCGGAGTGATCCCGCAGCCCCTGGTCGAGTTCGCCCAGCATGCGTGTAACGCGATCGCGGCTTACCTCAACTAGCTTCCCGATCCATAAGGTGGTCCAGTGATCTGGATCCTTCTGACCATCGTGGTGTCGACCCTGGTCGGCGTCTACTCCGAGCGGCGCTGGCCAGAAAAGGCCGGGCCAGGCTCCCGGAGTTCGTTGACCGTTCTGCTCTACGCCGTGATCCCGCCGATCATCTTTTTCAACCTCGCTCACGCCCAGATCGATGGGGGGGCCGGAATCGGGGTCGGTCTGGGTCTGGTGTCCGTCGTGTTGGTCGGTCTCGCCGGCTGGGTATTGGCAGTCCCGGTCCTGAAGCTGCCACGGCCGGTCGCCGGGGCCGTCATCTGCTGTGTGATCGTCTCGAACACCGGCTACCTGGGTTATCCGATGGTGCTGACCCTGATGGGTGGGGAAGACCTCAGCCAAGCCGTCGTCTACGACGTCTTGGTCGGTAGTACCGTCCTGATGCTGCTCGCTTTTGGCGTCGGCGCCGCGTTTGGTAGCAAGGCCGGCGAAGGCTTCAGGGAGCGTCTCAAGTCCTTCTTCTTCAAGAACCCGATTCTCTACGCCGGCGTTCTCGGCCTGCTGGCCCCATCCACACTCGCTCCTGACTTTCTGGTCGACCTCTCGCGGGTCCTGGTCATCCTGATCCTGCAGGTCGGCTTCTTTGCGG
>CALEMO010000259.1 GCA_937910825.1 uncultured Solirubrobacterales bacterium
CAAAAACCATGTCGGCACCCTTGAGTGCCTCCTTGATCTCATCGCGGGTCTCGGCCGCTGCTCCGGCTCCGATCTCGGGCTTGCCGCCGGCACCCAGGCCGCGGGTCAGTTCCTGACCGATCGAAATCTTTATGTCGGCGTCACAGGCCTGCAGGGCCTGGGCATCAGTATTTAAAGCTATGAATTCGACGCCGCGAATTCCGACGTCGACCATGCGACTGACTGCGTTTGTACCGCCGCCGCCGCATCCGACGACCTTGATTACCGCTAGATAGGTGGTTTCCATCTCCCGATCCGAATTCTGTTGCTTGAGTTGAGCCTTGAAAGACCTGAGTTGAATGTTGAAGCTTCCGATGGCCGAGCCTGAGGCCCTACTTAAGGGTTCACGAAGCCGCCCGGTTCTCGGAAATTGCGCTCAACATATGGCATTTCAGCAGATATGTCAACGTGCCGCAGGCCATCCTGCAGGCCAATACCTAAACCATGACTTGAGTGTTTTGAAACCCTAAAGCTGTGATCGAGCCTCAGTCTATGGGTGCCGTTCCGTGCCCGGCGGGCCGCCCCGTATCCGCCACCCGATGCCATATCAAGGGCATTCCAGGGATACGCTGAGGCAAGGGTCTAATTGCCCGGTTCAGGAGCGATTTCGTCCGTTGCGGCGGCATCTTCCAGCCCGCTGACGGCCGGTCTGCGGGGAACGGTCAGATCTACATAACTCACGTCGGTCAACTCCGGATCAGCGATCACTGCAGCTCCGGCCCGCCATTTATCGTCGGCATTGCTCGAGTCCCCGAAGAGCAAAACCAGGCCGTTCGACATGGTCACCTCCACTCCATTGTCGCCGAGAGCGCTCTCGGCGACGAATGATCGCAGCTCCGTCGGCACCGCCCCGAGGACCTCAGCCTGAGCCAATGTACGGCCTTCCAGGCGGTTACCTGACGGCGGATCCCCGGTGCTGATTTCGGGCAATATGTCGGTGCCTTCGCCGGCCGTGCCAAGCACTGTGCCATCGGTCGCGATCAGAAGCGTCTCTGATCCGACTTTGAATACCGACCCGTTTTCCCTCAGGCTGACCGTAACCGTGGCCGAGTTCGGAAAGTCCGCGGCAATCGACGAAGAGGCCACTCGGGGAAACCGGGACATCTCAGTGTCCAGAAGTTCGGGCTTGAGATGGAGCGTGGTCATCTCACCGGTCGCAGACTCCACCGCCGAAGTGATCTGCGCACCTTCTTCAGTGTGAGAACTCAGACCACGTACCTCCAGGTTCTTGATCTCGACCAGCGAAGAATCACGCAACCAGTAGGTATAGGAGGTAAAAAGCGCCAGCGCCAGCAGGATGAGCCCGGTGCAGATGAGGAAGATCCTGCGCCTGCGACTTTCCCGCCGCCTTGCCAGCTCGGCGGTTCGCTTCACGGACGTGGCCCCTCTAGCCATTGCCCGGCTCCACCGCTTCGTCGGTGCCCAGGTCCCAGTCGTCGGGCCAGCTGATGTCACCGAGCACCTGGACTTCCGGTTCCAGGACCAGCTCGAACTTTTCGAAAACTCGCCGCCTGGCCGCAGCCATCACGGCCAGGACGTCGGCGGTGCTGGCTCCGCCCATATTCTCGACGAAATTGGCATGCTTTTCGGAGAGACGGGCCTGACCAGCCGTCAGGCCGCGACAACCGGCCGCGTCGAGCAACTGCCCCGAACTCATCCCGTCTGCCCGCGGATCATCGGGGTTTTTGAAGGTGGAGCCGAATGTCTTTATCCCTGACGGCTGCGCATCCTTGCGCCAGGCCCTCATCTCCGCCAGACGCTCCCTGATCCTTTCCGGCTCGCCTGGAGAGAGCCTGAAGGAGACGCTGGTGACCACCTGCTCGGGGCCCAGGCTCGACTCACGGTAGGAGAAGCCCAGTGATTCGGGCGCGACTTCATTCACCCCTTCCGAGGTGGCCAGACGCACGCTTTCGATCACGTCTGCGAGACGCCCGCCATATGCATTGGCGTTCATTCTCACTGCGCCACCGGCAGTTCCGGGGATGTTTATGCCGAACTCGAGCCCGGTCAGTCCCCAGGACGCGGTTTTTGCGGCAGCTGAAGGAAGCCGGGTTCCGCCACCGCAGACCAGCAGGTCGCCGTGCTTCTCGATTGCGACGAGGTCCCCGGCCAGCTTGATCGCCAGGCCGCAAAAGCCATCGTCGGAGACCAGCAGGTTTGAGCCCGAGCCGACGATGCCGATGTCCAGCCCCGAGCGCTTCGCCCAGTCGAGTTGCGCGACCAGCTCGCGCTCACTCTCCGGCCTGGCGAAGAATTCGGCACTGCCGCCGGTTCTCACAGTCGTCAAGCGGTCCAGCGGATGGTCCGCGATTACGGCGTCCGGGGGTTCGATCGCGCTCAATTCGAGGTCTCCCCGCAGTCGACCAGCTGATCAGACAGCTTCGTGATGTCGCCGGCGCCAAGGGTCACCGCGATCCGCCCCGGGGCGAGCCGGTCCTTCAGCGCACGCCGGGCCGAATCGAGATCAGGAGTCCAGATCACCGTCCGGCCATCGGCTCGATCTGCGGCGGCGCGCAGGACATCGAGTCCGTTTACCCCTTCAAACGGTCCGACCGGCTCTTCCCGGGCCGGGTAGACGTCCAGCACCAACACCTCGTCGGCCACCGAAAGAGCCGAGCCGAAGGCCTCGCTGAATGCCTTCGTCCTGGAGTAGAGATGTGGCTGGAATACCGCGATCAGCCGCTCCGGACCCAGTTCCCGAAGAGCGGTCAACGATGCCCGGACTTCGGTCGGGTGATGGGCGTAGTCGTCGTAGATACGGGCCCCGCGGCAGGTTCCCTTGAATTCCAGTCGGCGCTTGACACCGGGAAAATCAGCGAGCGCAGCCGACGCAGCCGCCGGGTCGGCGCCACAAAGTTGGATCGCGGCCAGGGCTGCTCGCGCGTCAAGCAGGTTGTGCTCCCCCGGAACCAGAAGGTCGACTTCGGCCGGCCCCGGCTTCTCCAGGTCGAATACGAGGCTGCTGGCACCCGTATCTGAAAGCAGGCCGGTTTCTTCAGGGGGTATCACCACAGCGGAAGCTTTCCCGGCAAACTCGGCAAAGGCCGCTTTCAGCTCTGCGAGCCCTGCCCAGCGGGAGTGGTGGTCCATCTCGATGTTGGTGATTACCGCCACCTCTGGATCCAGCACCAGAAAGCTGCCGTCGCTTTCGTCTGCTTCGACCACGGCCCATTCCCCATCGCCCCAGCCGCTGTTCGCCGCTTCACCGTCAGGCCCGACGCCCGGAAGCTCGCCACCGACAAAGTAGGCGGGGTCAAGTCCCAGCTTCTTCATCGACCAGATCAGCATGCCCGTGGTCGTGGTCTTGCCGTGGGTCCCGGCGACTGCAATCGTGCGCTTGGCTGAGCAGAGTTCGGCCAGCAGGTCTGACCGGTGAAGCACCCTTTGCCCCCTCCTGCGGGCAAGTTCCAGCTCCAGGTTCTCGTCGCCGATCGCCGTCGAAACGATGACCTCTGCGGCCTCTGGCAGGTTTGCCGGGTCGTGACCAACCTGAGCCCTGACGCCCGCCGCCAGCACCCTACGGAAGTAGCTGGACTGGTTGCGGTCGCTTCCGCTCACGTCGGCGCCCAGCC
>CALEMO010000260.1 GCA_937910825.1 uncultured Solirubrobacterales bacterium
GTGCATCACGAACGGCGCCGCCGACAAGATAAATCGGAGCAGATGACGGCCTCCGGTCCGCCAGTCCGGCCAGCAAACGATCGCCAAGTACAAATTCGCCGAGCCGGTCGATGTCCGTGCGTATCCTCTGTTTCATCACTTTCTCTTTACCATGATCCTCCGGCCGGATGAATAACGACCGTCCGACCCCCTGAATGCAAGAAAACGAGCCCACGGAATCCCTCTCCTGGTGGAAGCAGCCAAAGAAGCTGACTGCGGTCATCGTCGTGGCCCTGGCAGTGCTTGCCGGAGTGGCGGCGATCGCCTGGAGCGAACTCAGGCGCCCTGAGGATGTCAGCAACCCCTCGGTCCCGTTCCAGGAGCCGGTGGCAAATCAAGAAAAGAAGAAGACTCCTCCTGACCGCTCAACTCCATGGCCGACCTTCAGGCTGGACCGGCAGCGCACGGGATACCTGCCGGCGAAGGGGATCATGCCCCCGTTCAAGCGCCAGTGGAAATACGGCGATGAGCCCCTACTCGAGTTCCCGCCCGTAATCGTCGACGAATCGCTCTATTTCGTCGACAATGACGGCTTCGCCTTTGCTCTCAACGGCAAAAACGGGCGTGTCCTGTGGAAGCGAAAAATCGCCAGACTCAATGCGTCGAGCCCGACCTACGCCGATGGCCGGCTCTACATCGTCAACCTCGAGCCAGGACAGGTCATGGCCCTGAATGCGGAGAACGGCCGCCAGATCTGGAAGAAGTCCCTGCCCTGCCGGACTGAATCCTCGCCGCTGGTCGTCCACGACGAGGTCTACTTCGGCTGTGAGGACGGCAACCTCTACGCGTTGAAGGCGAGCAACGGACGCACCGAGTGGACCACCGGCGTCGCCGGAGCCATCAAGGGCGCGCCAGCATACGAAAACGGAACCATCTTCATCGGGGACTACGGCGGCGCGATGACCGCGATCAGGGCGAAGACCGGTGAGATCCAGTGGCAGACCCAGGCGCTCGGACCAGGCCTCGGCCAGCCCGGTGCTTTCTATTCGACTCCGGCCGTCGCCTACGGACGGGTTTATGTTGGCAATAACGACAGCCGGGTTTACAGCTTCGACGCGAAAACCGGCGAACTCGCCTGGACGTATTCCACGGGTGGCTTTGTCTATTCGGGCCCCACCGTCGCCAAGGTCCCGGGGACCCCTCCGACCGTCTACATCGGCTCGTTCGACGGCAACGCTTACGCCCTGGATGCAAGGACCGGAGAAAACCGGTGGACTTTCGACATGGGCGGCCGGGTAATCGGGTCACTCTCGGTAATCGGCCGCACCGTCTATGCGGCGACCTTCGACGGTACGTCCACATACGGGATCAGCGCCGCTTCCGGCAAGCAGACCTACAAGTTCTTCTCGGGCGCGTACATGCCCGCTATCTCAGACGGCGAGATGCTCTACCTGGTCGGTTACTCGAGCATCCACGCGCTGAAGCCGGTCACCAGGAAGCAGCTAAAGGCCCAGGCGAAAGCGAAGAAACAGCCTCAGAAGAAAACCGGGAAGAAGCAGAAGAACGCCGGCTGAATGTCAGGTGCGCACGGGAACACCGTTCGCGGCCATGAAAACCTTTGCTTCTTCAACCGTGTACTCGCTGTAATGGAAGATCGAGGCACACAGGACAGCATCCGCCCTGCCCTGGGTGATCGCGTCGACCAGGTGTGAGAGCTCGCCAGCTCCTCCTGAGGCGATCACTGGCACATCCGTCGCTTCGGCCACCGCGCGGGTGAGTTCGATCTCGTAGCCGATATTGGTTCCGTCGCGATCCATACTGGTGAGCAGAACCTCTCCGGCGCCGAGGCGGCTGGCTTCGACCGCCCACCCGATGGCATCGCGGCCGGTCTCGCGCCGCCCTCCATTGAGGAATACCTCGTACCGGCCATCTGGATCCTTGCGGGCGTCGATCGCGATCACCACGCATTGAGAACCGAAGTTCTCGGCCATCTCTGCAATCAGGCCAGGACGGGCCAATGCCGCAGAATTGACCGCGACCTTATCGGCTCCGGCGTCAAGCACAGCCTGGGCGTCTTCGACCGAGCGAATGCCACCGCCGATCGTGAAAGGAATGAACACTTCATCCGCGACCCGGCGGGCAAGCTCGACGATCGTATCCCGCTCTTCGTGAGACGCGGTGATGTCGAGAAATACAAGTTCGTCGGCGCCACCGCTGTCGTATCGGGAGGCCAGTTCGACCGGATCGCCGGCATCCTTGATGTCGACAAAATTCGTGCCTTTGACCACCCGTCCACGGTCGACGTCAAGACAGGGAATCACTCGCTTCAGGTCACTCACGGCTGCTCCAGTGCCTCAATCGCTTCGCGCACCCCGAACCGGCCTTCGTAGAGCGCCTTGCCGACGATCACTCCTTCGACGTTGCCAGGAGCTTTGCGGGCGAGCTCCCGCAGGTGCTCAAGCTCTCCCACGCCGCCGGAGGCAATCACTTCAGCTTCGGTGGATGCCGCAACTCTGGCCACCTCAGGCAGGTT
>CALEMO010000261.1 GCA_937910825.1 uncultured Solirubrobacterales bacterium
GCCGGGCGATGGTCCACGGCGCCCGAAGCCGGACCCGCCGCCGCTGCCACCGAAGAAGGCGCTGAAAAGGTCGTCGATCGAGCCGAATCCTTGCGCCTGGGACGAGAAACCACCAGAGCGAAGCCCTTCCTGACCGTAAGTGTCATAGGTCTGGCGACGGTCCTCATCGGAGAGGACTTCGTATGCCTCTGCCGCCTCCTTGAACTTCTCCTCGGCGTCGGGGTCATGATCATTTACGTCGGGATGCAGTTCCCTGGCGATCTTGCGGAACGATTTCTTGATCTCCTGATCGCTGGCGCTACGGGGTACCCCGAGCACTTCGTAGTAGTCCCGGCTGCTCATGCGTAGACGTTCTCGAAATAGGTCGAAAGCTCACGGGCCGCCTCGCTGACCGAAGCGATTGCCGTCTGGTAGTCCATGCGGGTCGGACCGACCACGCCGACCGAGCCCAGATTTCGATGGCCAAGACCATAATTTGCTCCGACCACGCTGACCGAGCGCATTTCCGGCTGTGGGTTCTCGCCGCCGATCCAGAGGAAGACGGATCTTTCGTCTATGGCCGAGCGCATCATCCTCAGAACCGAAGCGCGCTGCTCCAGAACCGTCATCAGCTGGTCGATCTGGGGCAGGTCGCGGGCCCGCCGATCGTCGAGCAGGCGACCTGCGCCTTCGACGTAGAGCGTTTCCCCCGGATTCTGCTCGAGATCAACCAGGGCGGGTGAAACCCGCTGGATGAACTCGGCCTCCTGGCGGTCGAGGCCGGGGTCTGCGAGCCGTGAAGCGATTCGCCTCGCCCCGAGGTCGATTCCGGCCAGGGACTCGTTCAGGTAGCTGGAGGCCCATTCGACCAGCCCGGGGTCAACTGCGGCCGAAAAGGTAAATGCGCGTTTGGTGACGTCACCGGCAGAGGTGATCGCCACGACCATCACGACGTCTGGCTGAAGCAGCAGGGCTTCGACCCGGTGAATCGTCGCCGTACCGAGCGGCGGTGCCACGACGAGGGCCAGCAGGTCGGTCATCCGGGAAAGCGCCGCAGTCGCCTCACGCATTGCTTCGTCAACTTCGCGCCGGAAGCGGGACGCTTCGGGTTCCGGTGGAGCTTCGAGGTCGGCCGATGAACCCGGGCGAACCGTGGGCAGAAGCATGATTGACTCGACGTAAAGGCGGTAGCCGAGGTCGGTGGGAACCCGCCCGGCTGAAGTGTGCGGATGGGTCAGGTAGCCGCCGGCCTCAAGGGCCGCCAGCTCGGACCTGACGGTGGAGGGACCCCAGGCGAGTTCCGCACTTTCCACGATCGCCTTCGAACCCACCGGGCGGCCGGAGGCAAGGTAGTCGTCAACGACGACGCCGAGAATCAGTTCCTGTCGCTCGGAGAGCATGTGCCCATTGTAGGTAGAGCGATCGGGCGCCGTCCCGGCCACTCTTGCCGGGCACGCAGCCAGGCGGCGAAACTCAGTCGCCCGCGAGCTTCACCTGTGCGGTCGCATTGCGAATCACCTGGTTCTCGCCCTGGACCGCGACCATGTCTATGGAAACCTGCTCACCATCAATTTCCGTGACATTCCCGCTGACCTCGATTTCCTGCTCCGGAAAGCTCATGCCGCGGAACTGAACCGAAAGCTTGCGCAGCGAGCCGGGGTCGCCTGGCGCCACTGAATCGACGGCTGTTTTCGCGACCAGTCCCATCACGTAGAGCCCGTGAAGGATCGAGCCGGGCAGGCCCACCATCTTCGCAAACTCCGGATCGATATGGATCGGATTGAAGTCACCACTAGCTCCCGCGTACCTGTGGGGCAGGTACTTGTCGGGGGTCACCTTGAAGCTGGCGATCTTTTCGCCTGGTCTTGGATCAGCCACAGTTCACACTCCCCGAACGATGTTTGTCCATACCCCGCGGACGACGCTATCGCCCTCCTGGTTTACGGATTCGGTCTCGAATACGTAGAAGCCCTTGCCATCCTTCTCGTATATTTCGGTGCATTTGGGGGTTGTCGTGATCACATCGCCTGAACAGACCGGCACTCCCCATTCAAATTCCTGCCCGCCATGCACCATCGCGGCGAAGTTCATTTCGACCTCAGGGTCGAAAATCGCCGGCCCAAGCGAACCGGCCGAGTAGACGACACAGAACATCGGCGGAGCGACGACATCCCGAAAATCCGCTTTATTCGCGGCCTTACGGTCAAAATGCACCGGATCTTTGATGCCGAGCACGCGGCAGTACTCGGCGATCTTCTCCTTGCCGACCTCGTAGTCGAATGACGGCCACGATTTGCCCACCGCTTCTGTTTTCAGCGCCATGGGCGAGAAACTAGCAGGCGTGTAGCGCCCTGCCGATTCGCCTATCCATCAGCAGCGAACACCGCGCGTGCGCCACCCTGCCGCTTGGCTTCGTACATCGCTTCGTCACAGTCGCGAATCGCGAGTTCAGCATCCACTTTCCGGCCTTCGATCATCAGCACACCGATGCTCACCCTGGGCCGGTAGACCGCATCCGGGACAGGATCGAGCCGTTGACCTTGACTTCATGCCGACGGCCCGCGCGGTCGATCATCCCAAGTTCAACCCAAATCCGCCTGGGCCAGACAGGCCCTCGGCGACGTTCCCAAAGTGACCGGCGGCATCTTTCAGATCCGCTGGATCAATCAGTTCCCGCAGGGGAGCGCCCCTGATCTCTTTCGCCTAAAACCCGGGATCGTTCACCAGGGCACCTGCCACGTCGAGGATCGTTCCGTCGCGGGCGACGATCCGAGGGTATGACCGGAAAGGTGGAGGACCTTGCCCAGTTCAGCAACACCATGTCTTCGACGCACTTCATCGCAGCTCAGTCGTCAAGTTCGAGAACAGCCAGGAAGGCCTCTTGTGGGACTTCCACACGGCCTACATTCTTCATGCGCTTCTTACCCTTCTTCTGCTTCTCCAGCAACTTGCGTTTTCTGGTGATGTCACCACCATAAAGCTTGGCCGTGACGTCCTTGCGTACCGCCTTGACCGTCTCCCGGGCGAGGATGTTGGCGCCGATCGCGGCCTGGACCGGGATGTCGAACTGCTGACGCGGGAT
>CALEMO010000262.1 GCA_937910825.1 uncultured Solirubrobacterales bacterium
TGAGGCGCTTGGCCCGGGGAACTGACTGGCCACGCATCGCCATCGGGATGACCCCGCGAAAGTTGATTTCCACGGCATAGCGTTCCGGCAGGGCAAAAGCGCGTGGCCCCGACAGGTACGAGTAGGGACTACGGAAGGAAAAGTAGTAGTCGATCACCTGGCTCATGCCTGCTTACCCCATCCGAGGTCATCCAGCCGCTCTGCGATCTGTTCGAGGCGGTCGTGGGCGAAGAACCACTGGCCGTGGACCCAGGCAGCCGGCGTGTCGTAGGGGCCGCGGCTTTTCATCAGCCGCTCGTTGGACCGAACTGGAGTGTCGCCAGCGGCGATCGGGGCCGCGTCGAAGTAATTCATCCAGAGATTCGAATAGTCGGCCTCGTCGATTTCCCCGGCCTCCTCCAGCCAGATCCGCCGGCAGGCGGCAGCGCAGAAACCGCTGAGCGCCTGCCCTGGGGGCGCGGAAGCTACCCACCGGGCGAGGAATGCCGTCGTCTTGGGGTCGATCATAGTCTGCCGCTTCAGAGTGAGGTCCGATCGCGCGAAAAGCCGGCGAGCATCTTCTAGCGCGAAGCAACGCTTCTGTTCGACCGCGGGGTCTTTGCTTATGCCACGGTTGCTCACTGGCTTCGGCAGGAGCAGGACGTCGTAGCCCTTCAGCCTTTCGACCAGATCGATCACTGCGACGGCGCTGTTCGGGTCATCGAAAGCGAAAAAGAGCTCAACCCTGGCCTGGCGCCCGAGCCTGCGCCTCACCCGTGCCCCCATTCGCGCGCGGGCGTCCATTCGTGAAAGCTGGACGATCAGCCGGGGGGCCAGCTTGCGTTTGACCGTTTCCACGGCCTGCGGCATCAGTCGGCCTGCCCGAAGGTCACAACCTGACGGACCGCTTCTCCTGAAGCGAGGCGGTCGAATCCTTCGTTGATCTGGTCCGGATTCAGTCGGCCGCTGAGCAGCCGGTCCACCGGAAAGCCACCGGAGCGATACATCTCGATGAATCGGGGGATGTCGCGGGAGGGCACGCAGGAGCCGAGGTATGAGCCTTTGAGGGTGCGTTCTTCTCCGACCAGGGAGAGAGCTGGAATCTTCAGCTCGGCTTCAGGCCGGGGCAGCCCCGGGGTGACCGTGAGTCCGCCGCGTCCCGTAGCGGCGTAGGCCTCGGCCAGCACGTCAGCACTTCCGACCGACTCGACCGCGACTTCTACGCCGCCGCCAGTTGCCTTCTTGACTTTTTCCACGACACCGTCCTCGGTGGCGTCGATCACAGTTGTCGCACCAAGGTCGCTGGCCAGGTCGAGCTTTGAAGAAATTCGGTCAACCGCCACGATTTCGCTCGCACCCTGTGCCTTGGCCGCGATCAGGGCCGAAAGGCCGACTCCGCCCAGGCCGAATATAGCTACGGACCCGGCCGGCAGGGCCTCGGCAGCGGTGTTCAAAAGCGCACCCGCGCCGGTCAGCACGGCGCAGCCGAAGAGCGCGGCGATCTCGTATGGAAGGTCAGCCGGGACCTTCACCGCGGAATGTTCGGAGACCACGATGTGGTCGGCGAAAGCTGAAA
>CALEMO010000263.1 GCA_937910825.1 uncultured Solirubrobacterales bacterium
CCAGGCGATCGAGCTTCCTGAGCGCAATCGCGACTTCGGCCAGCGCGAGGGGATTGCCTTTCGGGATAGTGCCTCGATAACTCCGGACCCTGCCTCTGTGCTCAGTCAGCTTGAGTCCGTCGCCGAAGGTAGGGAAAGTCTCAAGGCCCAGCTCGGAAATCAGCGCGAGGATCCGCTTCTGGCCGGGACCGACCCATTGTCCGCCAAGCTCGACCACCTTGCCGCCACCGATCGGCTGAGCCACAGTGCGGCCTCCTACCCGGTCGCGTGCCTCGATCACCTCGACCGCGATTCCACTGGCCTCGAGAGCCCTCGCCGCGCTCAGGCCGGCGAGGCCGGCCCCGATAACTGCTACTTCAGTTTCAACACCCTCCACGGGTCCCACCCTACGGTCTACCCCGACCGAACGACATCAACTCAACTGGCAAGCATCGACGCCCTATGGGCTCGGGATGCTCGCCAGTTCGCGGAAGCTCAGACTTCGTCGTCGCTGCGCAGGTCAGTCATGCCGCCGGCATAACCGGGCCTCGGCGGCGCCGGTGACGGATCCGTGTTCGGGTGATGGACCGGCTCGGGCTCCGAGGGATACTCGGGCTCCGGCTCTTTCTCGGATTCAGGAGGAAAGACCTCTTCCTCCGAAGCCCCGTCGATCAGTTTCACGAACTGGTCCGCATCGATCGTCTCGCGAACCAGGAGGATCTCCGAAATCCGGTTCAGGTCATCCCGGCGCTCGTCAAGGATGTCGCGCGCCGACTGGTGCGCACTTTCAACGATACGCCGGATCTCGTCGTCTATCTCGCGCGCGATTTCGTCCGAATAATCCGGCTCCGAACCCATTTCACGGCCGAGAAACGGCTGTCCGCGGTCGTGGCCGAAAACCCTCGGGCCCAGGCGCTCCGACATGCCGAAACGCATGACCATCTGCTTGGCGGTTGCGGTCACCTTCTCGAGGTCATTCGAAGCACCGGTAGTGATTTCGTCAAAGACGATCTCTTCCGCCGCACGGCCGCCCAGCGTCATCGCCATGGTCTCGGTGAGCTCCGCCCTGCTGGTCAGGAACTTGTCCTCGGTCGGCAGGGAAATCGTATAGCCGAGGGCCTGGCCACGACTGATCACTGAAACCTTGTGGACGGGATCACAATTGGGCAGCAGGTGGCCGACGATCGCGTGGCCCATCTCGTGGTAAGCGGTGATCTTGCGCTCTTTCTCCGACATGATCCGGGTCTTCTTCTCCGGACCGGCCACAACCCTCATGATTCCCTCTTCGAGCTCGAGCATCGTGATCTCGGACTTGCCGGTACGGGCGGTCAGCAGGGCCGCTTCGTTGATCAGGTTTGAAAGGTCGGCGCCGGTGAACCCGGGTGTCTGG
>CALEMO010000264.1 GCA_937910825.1 uncultured Solirubrobacterales bacterium
GTCCTTGGTCGGACCGAAGATGCGCTCACAGAAGAGCCCGTCCTTCTCCGGCTTCAGGGTGCGGTAGTTGATCGTTTCCGGCTTGAGGACTTCGCCCCAGCTCCAGGAACGGACCTTCTTCGACGAAGCGAGACCGATCTCGATCGCGTCGAAGTTGTTGATATCGATGACGTTACTCATTCTCTACACCTGCTTCCTTGGTGTCACCGGAACCATCGGCGGTGGCATCAGCCTCCGCTTCGACGGTTTCATCAGCGGCACCGTTTGAATCGTCGGCGCGGACTTCGGTGAGGTCCATGCCGAGGTCCTGGGCGGCCTGCAGCAGGTCGTCCTCTTCCTCGGCAAGTTCACCGACGCCCTCTTCGGAGACGACGTTCGCATCAAGCGAAAGCGCCTGCATCTCCTTGAGCAGCACCTTGAATGACTCGGGGATCGACGGCTCGGGAATGTTCTCGCCCTTGACGATCGCTTCGTAGGCCTTGACCCGGCCGACGGTGTCATCAGATTTGACGGTGAGCATCTCCTGGAGCGTGTACGCGGCGCCGTAGGCCTCGAGGGCCCAGACCTCCATCTCGCCGAAGCGCTGACCACCGAACTGGGCCTTACCACCAAGCGGCTGCTGGGTGACGAGGCTGTACGGGCCGGTCGAACGCGCGTGGATCTTGTCGTCGACCAGATGGTGCAGCTTCAGGATGTACATGTAACCAACCGTGACCTTGCCCTCGTACGGCTCGCCTGTGCGGCCGTTGTAGAGCTGCTGGGTGCCGGAGGCACGAGCGCCGGGGCGCTCGTCCATGTCGACTCCCATGTCGATGCCACGGGCCTCGCCGTGCTCCTCGGCCCACTTGACCAGGGCCGTATCGACGTCTTCGACGGTCGCGCCGTCGAAGACGGGAGTCGAAACGTAGACGCGGTCACGCGTCTTTTCCCGGTTCTTGTAGGACTCGGTGCCGTCGTCGTACCAGCCTTCGCCGGCGACCCACCCGAGGTGGGTTTCCAGGATCTGACCGATGTTCATACGGCTCGGAACACCGAGCGGGTTCAGGATCACGTCGACGGGGGTTCCGTCGGCGAGATGCGGCATGTCCTCTTCGGGAACGATCTTGGAGATGACACCCTTGTTGCCGTGACGTCCGGCGAGCTTGTCGCCCTCGGAGATCTTGCGCTTGGTCGCCACGTAGACGCGGACCAGATCGTTGACTCCAGGAGCCAGATCGTCGCCGTCGTCGCGGCTGAAGGTCAGAACGTCGATGACAACGCCACCTTCACCGTGCGGGACCTTGAGCGAGGTGTCGCGGACTTCGCGGGCCTTCTCCTTGAAGATGGCGCGAATCAGCTTCTCTTCTGCGGTGAGCTCGGTCTCGCCCTTCGGCGTGACCTTGCCGACCAGAAGGTCGCCGGAGACAACTTCGGCACCAACACGGACAACGCCGCGTTCGTCGAGGTTGCGCAGGCTCTCTTCAGAGCGGTTCGGAATGTCGCGGGTGATCTCTTCATCACCGAGCTTGGTATTGCGGGCGTCGATCTCGTATTCCTCGATGTGGAGCGAGGTGAGTTCGTCTTCCTTGACCAGGCGCTCGGAAAGGATGATCGCGTCCTCGAAGTTGTAACCCTCCCAGGACATGAAAGCGACCATGCAGTTCTTGCCCAGGGCGACTTCGCCGCCGGCGGTCGAAGAACCGTCGGCCAGCACGTCGCCAGCCTTGACCTTGTCACCGGCGGAGACGATCGGGCGCTGGTGGATCAGCGTGCCCTGGTTCGAGCGCATGAACTTGAACAGCGGGTACTTGCTGTTCTCGGAGCCATGCTTGACCTCGATCACCTCGGCGTCGACGTAAGTGACCTCACCATCGTGCTCGGCGAGGATCACGTCGCCCGTGTCGACCGCGGCGCGGCGTTCCATGCCGGTCCCGATCAGCGGCGGATCAGGCCGCATCAGCGGAACGGCCTGGCGCTGCATGTTCGAGCCCATCAGCGCGCGGTTGGCGTCGTCGTGCTCGAGGAACGGGATCAGGGCGGTGGCAACCGACCAGATCTGGGTCGGAGAGACGTCCATCAGGTCGATCTCTTCCGGGGCGGCGTTCAGCCACTCACCGTCGCCACCACGGCAAAAGACACTCGGACCGGCAATCTTCTTGCCGTCCATCTCGACCGTCGCCTGGGCGATGATCTTGTCTTCTTCCTGGGTCGCGTCCATATGGACGATCTCGTCGGTCGGCTTGCCCTTCTTGACCACCCGGTAGGGGGTCGTGACGAATCCGTGCTCGGAGATCTGGGCGTAGGAGCTGAGCGAGCCGATCAGGCCGATGTTCGGTCCTTCAGGGGTCTCGATCGGGCACATGCGTCCGTAATGGGTGGGGTGAACGTCGCGGACCTCGATCGGTGCGCGCTCGCGGGTCAGGCCGCCCGCGCCGAGCGCCGAAAGGCGACGGCGGTGGGTCAATCCGGCCAGAGAGTTGTTCTGGTCCATGAACTGCGAGAGCTGCGAAGATCCGAAGAACTCCTTCAGCGCAGCAACCACGGGCCTGATGTTGATGATCGTCTGGGGCGTGATCGCATCCGAGTCCTCGGTGGTGAGGCGCTCGCGCACGACACGCTCCATGCGGTAGAGGCCGATCCGGAACGCTTCCTGGATCAGTTCGCCGACCGTACGAAGACGGCGGTTGCCGAAGTGCTCGTACTCGTCGAGATGATCGGATACGGCTTCACGCGGGTAGGTCAGTGCCTCGGCCGCGTAGTCCTTGATCGGGTTCTCTTCGTCGATCTCTTCCGGCATGCCGAGGATCTTCGGCAGGCTGACCAGCTCCCTGATCAGGGAGATGATGTCGTCGTGCGTGAGCACGCGGGTGTCGAGGTCGATATCGAGACCGAGACGGGCATTCAGCTTGTAACGGCCGACCCTGGTCAGGTCGTAACGCTTGGTATCGAAGAAGAGCTGCTCGAGCAGTCCCCTGGCGGCGTCAACCGACGGCGGCTCGCCCGGGCGCTGCTTCTTGAAGAGCTCGATCAGGGCACCCTCTTCGGTGCTGTTCGCCTCGGTGTCGGCGGCGATTGTGTGCTGCATGTAGACCGAGTTGTCGAAGAGCTCGAGGATCTGCTCGTTGCTGACGTAGCCCATCGAGCGCAGCAGGACGGTGATCGGAAGCTTGCGCTTGCGGTCGATGCGCACGTACACGCGGCCCTTCTTGTCGATCTCGAGTTCCAGCCAGGAACCACGGGCTGGCATCAGGTTCGCGGTGAAGACCTGCTTCTGCGGATCCTTCGGCGCCATTACGTAGGCACCCGGCGAACGCACAAGCTGGGTCACGACGACCCGCTCGGTGCCGTTGATCACGAAGGTTCCGCGATTGGTCATCCAGGGGAAATCGCCCATGAATACGTTCTGCTCGCGGATCTCGCCGGTCTCCCGGTTCTGGAAAGCGACAGTGACGTTCAGCGGCCGCGAATAAGTGAGATCGCGGTCACGACATTCTTCGAGCGTATGGCCCGGCTGATCAAACTCGAAATCGCTGAAAACGATCGCGAGGTTGCCGGTGTAATCCTCAATCGGTGAAATGTCATTGATCGTCTCCCGCAGCATGCCGCTCTTGGGATCAGTGAGATCCTCAAACGAGCGACGCTGGATATCGATCAGATGTGGGGCTTCGAGTGGGGTTTCGAGTCGGGAGAAACTCCTGCGGACAACGGGTGCAGAGATCGGACGTGCCAAGGTTGGCAACTCCTCAAGGGGTCAGAGATTCACGTGATTACGCGCGGAAGCGGGGTAAATCGAGCGCAACTTCGCGCAAAGGCAAAAAATAGCACAACGCGGACGCCGCTCCATATGGTAGGGCGTCCACGCGGCTGAAAATCCGGACTTTGCGCCCGGAAAGCTTTACTACTTGAGCTCTACTGTAGCGCCGGCTTCTTCGAGTTCGGCCTTCAGCTTCTCGGCTTCGTCCTTCTCGATGCCTTCCTTGACGGGCTTCGGAGCCTCGTCGACCAGGGCCTTGGCCTCCTTGAGGCCGAGTCCGGTGGCGGCACGCACGACCTTGATGACCGGAACCTTCTTCTGGCCTACTTCGGTCAGGACGACGTCCACGGTCGAAGACTCTTCTTCTGCGTCTCCTCCGGCGTCGCCTCCACCGGCCGGGGCGGCAGCGGCTACGGCAGTTGCGGAAACTCCGAACTCCTCTTCCAGAGCCTTGATGCGCTCGGAAAGCTCGAGTACTGAGATGCCCTTGAGTTCTTCAATCCATTTTTCGGTGGTGCTAGCCATTTCTTGCTCCTGTTCGTTTCTCTTCTAAGTTGGTCGGTTGGAAATCCGTACTGCTGGAACTACTCGTCGGCGCCCTCTTCGGCCGGGGCTTCTTCTTCGGCCGCAGCTTCTTCTTCGGCCGGGGCTT
>CALEMO010000265.1 GCA_937910825.1 uncultured Solirubrobacterales bacterium
GGTCGAGCTTTTTGGGCTCGCCCGCATCGACGACCTCACAATCGCGGTTCGGCCCGGTCAGGAAGCCGGCGATACGTTCCAACGGGCGCTGGGTCGCCGAAAGTCCGATGCGCTGGATCCTCCGCCCTGCCCCTCTGGTTTCGATTTCGGTCGTTTCGGGACCTTTTTCGGAGCCAGAATAGGAGTTTGCCACGAGGTGATCGAGGCGCTCCAGGGTCACCGCGAGGTGGGCGCCTCGCTTGCTCGCCGCCACCGCATGGATCTCGTCAATGATCGCTGCTTCGACTGAGTGGAAGATCTCCCTCGCCCCCGACGAAAGCATCAGGTAGAGCGACTCGGGAGTGGTGATCAGGATGTCGGGAGGGCTGCGACGCATCTTCGCCCGTTCGGACTGCGGTGTATCGCCGGTGCGGATGGCAACCGAAATGTCGGCACCGATACCACGAAGCGGTGCCTTGAGATTGCGCTCAATGTCGTAAGAAAGCGCCTTCAGTGGTGATACGTAGACCAGCTTGACGCCTGGTAGGCGCTCCGGGCGGCGGGCGAGGCTGTCGATGCCCCAGAGAAAGCTGGCCAGAGTCTTTCCGGAACCGGTCGGCGCGCAGATAAGCGCATTGGAGCCTCCGGCGATCGCCTGCCAGCCCTCTGCCTGGGCAGGCGTGGGGCCTTCGAACGACGCTTCGAACCAGCGCCGAACCTCTTTACTGAAGGGAGAAAGTGGATCTGGAGTCGGTTTTTTGGCCACCTGTAACCCACCGATGCTACGCGCCCTGGTGGATCGGCCGCCGAGATCCAGATAGCCTCTACGCACAGAGCTAGCTGCGGATCGAGTATTTCTTCGGTCCGCGGCGAATCAATCCTCAAAAACAGTTGTTATGTGGACAGGAGACTTCATGTCTTGTCCAGCTGGCTCTTAAGGAAAGAATAGTGAGCCACCAGCCCAGTCAAAAAACCGAGAATACGAAGTCCGGCGAAGCCAGAAAGGGCGGAGCGGGCCACGAGATCGGCCAGTCCGGCGGCCAGGTTTCCGCCCAGCACCTGCGGCGGCTTCGTCGCTGGGCGCTCGCACTCGCCGATACCACGGCTATCGCGGTGGGCCTGGTGGTTGCCTTCGAACTGGGTCTGATCAGCAGCGACAATATGCTCTGGGCGTTCATGCTGATCCCGATCTGGATCTTCGTGGCGAAGCTCTACAACCTCTACGACCGCGACGACCGGCGGATTCAGCACCGCACGCCGGAGGAACTGCCCTCCCTGCTGGCAACGGCCGCGATTTCCGTGGCAATCGCCAGGGGCCTGACAGAGATCCTGCCGATCCCGGTCTTCGTCAGCTCGGCGATGATCGTAATCGGCGCGATCGCCATAGTCGGCTCGTTCACACTCCGGGCAACGGTTCGCATGCTCTACCGGCAGGTTGCCGATCCCGAGCGGACCGCGGTGGTCGGTTCCGGACCGAAGGCGACGCTGGTCGCCAAGCGCCTGCAACAAAAGGTCTCGCGTGGGATCGCGCTATCCGGCTTTATCGCCGATTCATCAAACGCAAGCGATGAGGGACCTTCGTCGCTAGGGGTCGAATACTTCGGTTCGGTCGCAGAGCTGCCGCGGATCGCCGAGCAGCAGCAACTGACCCGCGTCGTCATCGCCGACGACAGCCTGGATGCCAAGTCGATCGGGTCGATTATCAACTCCTGTCGCGAGGCAAGTGTTTCGGTCACATTGGTACCGGCCAATCAGGAAGTGCTGGGACCCGATACCGAACTGAACCGGATCGCAGAAGTGCCGATGCTCGACTTCCATTTCAGCATCCCGCCCCGCTCGACCTTGGCGATCAAACGCGGGCTCGACATCACCGTCTCGGCGGGCCTGCTTGCCCTGATGTCACCGGTCCTGGTGCTCTCGGCGATCTTGATCAAGCTCGACTCCCGGGGTCCGATCTTCTTCCGCCAGATCCGGATCGGCAAGAAAGGCAATCCGTTCACCATGTACAAGCTGCGCACAATGGACGCCGACGCCGAATCGCAGCTCGATGACCTGATCGACCTCGACGCCCTGGAAGAACCGGTTTTCAAGATTCACAATGACCCGCGTATCACCCGGGTCGGCCGCTTCCTGAGGCGCTCCAGCCTGGATGAGGTGCCGCAATTCTTCAATGTTCTGGCCGGAAACATGTCGCTGGTCGGACCACGTCCCGAGGAAGAGGCCGTGGTCGCCCTGTACGACGAGCGGCAGCGCCAGCGGCTCAGCGTCAAGCCGGGACTCACCGGTCCGATGCAGGTCGCGGGGCGCGGCAGCCTCAATTTCGAAGAACGCCTCGCCCTGGAACGTGACTACCTGGACAACCTGACGGTTGCCGGGGACATCTCGATCCTGATGCGCACCCCCCGAGCAGTGATCCGCGGAGACGGCGCGTTCTGAAACTGGAAGTTGTGATCGTCAGTCACGGCGCAGAGGACCTGCTGCGGCGCTGTCTGGACTCGCTGAGGAAGAACCCGCCCACCTCGGGCGAGATGAAAGTAGCGGTCGTGGACAGCGGCAGCCCCGATGGCACGCCCGACATGGTCGAGCGGG
>CALEMO010000266.1 GCA_937910825.1 uncultured Solirubrobacterales bacterium
CGGCTGGCGGTCGCCGAGAGGGCGGGCGCCGTCGCAGTTGATCCTGCTCCCGGGGGACGCCTGCTGCTGGCTCTGAGCGGAACCGCCGACCGGGCCTCGATCGCCGCCGCATGCCGGGTCGCCGAAGACCGCGGCTGGAAGGCATACCGCGCGGTAGAAGCATTCAGCTTTTCCGAAAAATGCCGGCGGCGCCAGCTGCTCGACCATTTTGGCGACGAAAGCCCCACTCGGCCGTCAGGACGCTGCTGCGACATCTGCGATCCGGACGGATGGCTGCCCGACCCGGAGTCGCTGACCGTGCGCAAGTCCAGGTCGAGTCCGAAACGGGGCGCCGCACCGGTACCCGACCTGGCCGCCGAAGACCAGCCGTTCTTTGAACTGCTGAGGAAATGGCGACTCGGTGCGGCTGGCGACAAGCCCGCCTACCACGTCGCCAGCAACCGGACGCTCAGCGCCATCGCTCAGATCAAGCCTGCCGACGAAGATTCGCTGCTCGAGATTTCGGGCGTCGGGCCTTCGTTCATGGAGAAGCACGGCGCCGACGTTCTGCGCCTGGTATCCGAAAACACCTGAGCCCGGTCAGGAGACTGTGCAGCCCGCGGGCTGGCCGAGGGTTATCTGCCAGCCTGGCGGAAATGCCTGAGCGACCGAGTTAGCGATGGCGCGGCTTCTCACCACGTATCCCGGAGACGTGAAATGGATGCCGTCGTCGATGAAAAGATCGTCTTTGACTCTTGAGGCCCAGTCGTAGATCCTCATGTTCGAGTAGCGCGAGCAGGAGTCTTCGAGCGCCCGGTTCCACTCTTCCATGTTGACCTCTGCGTAGGGACCGGTCGATTCGAGCGACTTCAAACTCACCCAGAGGGATGGATTGTCGCCGGCGACTGACATCAGCCGGTCGATGCGCTCTTTCGACGAGATGGTCGAGCCGACGAACTGGTTCGCGGTGTCGTTGGTGCCCATTCCGAACACCCAGCAACCGTCGAATCCGGCCGCCTGAATGGCTAGAGCCGCGTCATATGCGTTGGGCTCGCCGTTGACCGTCTCCAGGATCGATCTGGCACCCGAGATGTCGAAGCGCTGGTCGGCGACACCGATCCGGGCGAATTGCGCGTCAAGCCGGGTCTCGGGGGCCGGCAGATAGTCCGCGTCCATCAGGCCGACCGAGGTCGAGTCGCCGATGTAGGCGATCGAAGTGCAGGAGGTCCGGGGAAGCTTGCCGTCGGCGGTCTCGACGACCTGCTCGGTCACTACCGGCTCGGCAGTCAACACCTTTTCCGGCTCGCCTGCCACCTTGACGGCGATCGGCGCAATCGGATTCGAAGGCGCCAAGCCGATCAGGCCAAAGACCGCGACCACTCCGATCAGGGCGGCGAAAGCCATCGCGGCACCGGCGGGGGAACGCCAGTCGGGCAGGAAGTCGCCGTTCCGGATTCGCACGACGATGCGGCCGATGGCGCCTTGCCTCACCGGGTCCTCGACAAAGGTCCAGGAGAGGGCGGAAATACCCAATATCGCGGCCACCTGAAGGGTCGCACGCAGCGGATCAAAACCTTCGGCGTTGGCCGGAGTCGTCAGGGCGATGATTGGCAACTGCCAGAGGTAGATCCCGTAGGAACGCACCCCGACCCAGCGGATCGGCGTCCATCCGACCGCCACCCCGAGCCGTGAGGCCGGGTGGGCCATCACCGCCACCACCACAACCGTCGCCAGCGAAAGCAGGACCATCCCTCCGCGGTAGAGGAAAGCCGAATACTCGTCGGTCTGCCAGATCAGCAGGGCGATCACGACGAATCCAAGGACACCCGCGACATCGAGCTGGGTGCGGGCCTTAATCGGAATCCGGTTGCCGAGGCGCCGGCTGGGCCACATCATCGCCAGGGCCGCGCCCAGCAGCAGGCCGAACGCCCGGGTGTCCGTACCTTCGTAGACCCTGGTCAAGTCGAAGCCAGGCTTGTAGAGGACCGCCATCAGGACCGCCGA
>CALEMO010000267.1 GCA_937910825.1 uncultured Solirubrobacterales bacterium
GCGCCAGGACCAGGCCATCGCGCAGCTCCGAGGCCAGGCCGCTGACCGCCCCCTGCGAAACGCCAAGTGATTCCAGGGGGCCGTCGATCAGTCCGGCGATCGCCGGTTCCGCGAAGAAGCCGATCAGCAGATTGGTCACCGTGATGCCAACCTGGGCCGCGGAAAGCTGGGTGGAAAGTGACTTCAGTGCCCGCTGCACGCCGCGGGCTCGGCTGTCGCCGTCTTCAGCAGCCCGGTCTACCGAGGAGCGGTCAACCGTGACGAATGAGAATTCGGCAGCGACAAATGCGCCGCAGGCTACGATGAGCAGCGCAGAAACGAGTACGAGCAGCAGCCCGACCATTAGGAAAGCGCCCCCCGGCATTTCGCCCGGGTGCGCCAGGGACTAGAGCCGGGTTCGTCGTCCATCCATGTTTCCGTGCGATATCAAGTCGACTGAAGACTACCTGTCGGCTGCGGATAGCATGGGCTGGTGTTTCGCCACCTGAGGACACCAATTCTGACCGTGGCGGCCGCGATGGCCCTGCTTTTTCCGGTGGCGGCTGCGGCCGACACCACCGCAGCAGACCTCCGGGTAGACGGAAAGGTGCTGCGCGACATGAGCAACGGCGAGAAATTTATGCCGCGTGGAGTCAACTGGCCAAGCTTTGAATACGCCTGCGTGCAGGGCTGGGGCTACTCGAACATGGAAGCAACTCCGGAAACGGTCCAGGCAATGCTCGACAGGAACATCAACACCGTCAGGATCCCCCTCAACCAGGACTGCTGGCTCGGGGACGACGGGCAACCGGTCTCGGCCTTTCCGGACCCGGATCTCACCGTTCCCGGCTATCAGGCCGCAGTGGAGGATTTTGTAAACGAGTTGATCGACGAAGGCATGGCGGTCGTCCTTGACCTCCACTGGACCGGTCGTCCGGGATCGGTGGCCGACGGCCTGCGGCCGATGCGGGACCAGCGTTCCGATGACTTCTGGACATCGGTCGCGACCCGCTTCAGGGACAACCCGTCGCTGATGTTCGATCTGTTCAACGAACCTCACTCGCACTGGAACCCGGCGATCGAAGACTGGGACTTCGTGCTCTCCTGGAATTGCAGGGTCGCCGGCGGATGCACAGCGCCCGACCAGCCCGATACCGACCCTGTGATCAACGGGACGACCTACAGCACGATGGGCTTGGAGCAACTGCTCGCAGCGGTGCGAAAGACCGGAGCCACGCAGCCGGTGATCCTCAGTGGCCTCGACTACGCGAACGACCTCTCGGGGTGGCTTCAGTTTCGGCCCGCAGACGGTCAACTCGTTGCCGGCTTCCACAACTACCCGGAAAACTCTGCGGCGGACAAGCCTGCTGAGAAACGACGGTCGCCGAAATCGCGCGCGAGGTTCCCGTGATCACCTCCGAGGTAGGGCAAAACGGCTGCCAGACGAAATTCATGGATGAGTACCTCGACTGGTCGGACCGAAATGGGATCGGCTACCTGGCCTGGGCCTGGTCGGATCTCAGTGAGGCTGACCTGCCAGAGCCAGGATGTCTGAACTTCGCCCTGATCGATGACCTCGAAGAGACTCCCAGGGAGCCTTATGGCGTCGCCTACAAGGCGCACCTGCTGAACCCGAAACCGGAGGACCCCGAGCCGCTGCCACCGGTCGTTCGGGAGCTGGCGAATCTCTCGATCAGCTCGGCCAGGGTCGCAGCCCGGAAAATCAGAGCGAAAGCCAGAGTCAATCCATTGGCCAACGGCCGGCTCCAGGCCGTAGTCCGGCTGCGCAGAGGGCGGGCAAAGCGGACCAGCAATAGAGAACTGGTGATCCGCTCGGACCGGGCCAAGCTCCTCCTGCGCTACCGCAAGGGCTGGAAGCCCCTTCGCCTGAAGCTCAATTACACCGGTAACGGGATGGTTCGGACAGGAACCGCCTCCCTGCACCCGAAAGGCAAGTTTGAAAAAAAACGCCGAAACCGGCGCTGAGCCAGTCCGGGAAGACCTCGCCGAACTCGAACGCCGACGAGACCTGACCGAAGATGCGGCCCGCCCCGACGTGGTCGGACGGCGACACGAAAGAGGCGGGCGCACCGCCAGGGAAAACCTGGAGCACCTGGTCGATCCGGGCAGCTTCGTCGAATACGGACGCTACGCCGTAGCGGCCCAGCGCGGCCGGCGAGACATCGAGGACCTGATCGAGCGCACCCCGGCAGACGGCCTGATCGGCGGAACCGCCCGAATAAACGCAGGGCTCTTCACCGACCGTAGCGCCTGCGCAGTCCTTTCTTACGACTACACGGTGCTGGCGGGCACCCAGGGCGCGGTTGGCCACCAGAAGAAGGACCGGCTCTTCGAATTGATCGAAAGGATGAAACTGCCGACGGTCTTCTTCGCGGAAGGCGGCGGTGGTCGGCCTGGCGACACAGATTTCGCCGTGGTCTCAGGACTTCATGTCAGGGCCTTCGCGCTCTGGGCCAGTCTCTCCGGCGTCGTCCCGCGGATCGCAATCGTCTCCGGACGCTGCTTTGCCGGCAATGCCGTGATCGCGGGGTGTTCCGACCTGATCGTCGCGACCGCCAACAGCTCGCTCGGCATGGGCGGACCGGCGATGATCGAAGGCGGCGGCCTCGGAACGGTCCACCCCGACGAAGTCGGGCCGATCGAAATGCAGACGAAAAACGGTGTGGTTGACGTCGCGGTAAAGGACGAAGCAGAAGCCGTTGAAGTTACCAAGCAAATG
>CALEMO010000268.1 GCA_937910825.1 uncultured Solirubrobacterales bacterium
CTTCGCCGCCTACTTCTTCCTGCGGGTCGTGGTTTCTCCGGAGACCTGGCCACCCGAGGGCGTCGAGCTTCCGATCCTGATTGCCGGCATCAATACGGTCGTGCTCGTATCTTCGAGTTTCACCGTTCACTACGCCCTCGAAGCGATCAAGCACAACAACCACCTTGGTCTCAAGCTCGGGCTCGGCCTGACCTGGCTGCTTGGGGTGACCTTCCTCTTCATCCAGATCAACGAATACATCCACATCGGGTTCTCAGCCCGTGACGGTGCCTTCGGAACGATCTTCTACAGCCTCACCGGCCTGCACGGAGCGCATGTGTTCGTCGGCCTGCTGCTGCTGACTTTCGCCAATATTCGTGCCTGGCGAGGCCACTTCGGGCCTGAGCAGAAGGACCACCTGGGGGTTGAAGTCCCGGGTATCTACTGGCACTTCGTCGACATCATGTGGATCATCGTGTTCGTCGCCGTCTACATCGTCTAGCTGATCGCGGTGGGCAACCCGCTGTCATCAGAAGTTGCCGCCTTCCGCTGGTTGATCGCGGTATTGATTGCGGCGGCCTCGGTGATCCTTATCGCGAAGCTGATTGGTTCCGGAGCGGCCGTGGTATGGGCACTTGTCCTGCTGGCAGTCGTCTCGGTGTTCATCGTCAAGGGCATCGCCCACATGCTGGGCTCTCCCGATGACGACGAAGTGGACGGTCCAGACACTTCCGACTGAAAGACGGGCAGCGCCCGCTGGCGCTACTCGCTGCGCTTGATCGCGCGGTCCATGCCTTCGACCGGATCCCGGGTGGGCTTTCCATGTCCCACCACCAGCAGTTTCGGCTTCAGGTCGCGCAGCTTCTTCGCGCTATCCAGCGCGGTCGGCCGATGCCAGGTGATGAAGCCCGGCAGAGGAAAACCGCGATAAGGACCGGCCGTGGTTGCCAGACCCATCAGGCTCGAGTAGGCGTCGCCGGCGACCAGACTGCCGTCGCGGGTATCGAGGTAGGCCGCCTGACCGGGTGAATGGCCCGGCGCTGCCATGACCTCAAGCGAGCCGACGTCGTCTTCGCGGACGAGAAAGGCATTGACTATGCCGAAGCGGGTGAGCTGGCGCAGATTCGGGGTCAACTCGGTGGCATTCATACTGTGAATAGTTGCAGATTCCACCGACGCCGGAGCGATGCCTGGTACGGGCTTGGGGGTCAGCCGACTATTCGCTTTTCGTGACGCTCGGGCAACGTCAATTCAGGAAAGACCTCCAAGGTCAGGCTCAAGTCGAAGACTGCAATGAGCGACGCCCCTTGGGCGCAGTCCTACTTTGCGGTCGTCTAGCAGGCTTCTGTTTTGGTGATCGCCGCACCCGGCGATCCGTTCCCTGATTTCAAACCAATGCTCCTCGGCGATCCGCTTCGACATTGCTGTCGCCGACCACGGCCACGAAGAGGTCGTTCACATTGGTGCCGGTCGCCCCGGTGACGATCAGGTCACCAAGCCTGTCGAGGGGCTCCATCGATGAATGGTTCAGCAGCGTACCCCTGAGGTCAAGTTCGAGTTCGCTCGCACGCTCAGCCGTCATGCCATCGGCGATTGCCCCTGCCGCATCGGTCCCCCCGTCGGAGCCGTCGGTATCCATGAACAGGGCGACCACCCTGGAGCGGTTGAGCTCCATGGCCGCAGCGAGCGCCGCTTCCTGTCCCGGTCCACCGGAGCCGAAAGTTCCCTCGCCGGCAATCGCCACCGAATTTTCACCGCCGCATCCGAGAAGCACGGTCCCTGGCGCGAAGGGGTAGCCGTATTTCGAGCTCGAGCTGGCCAGATTGGCGACGAAGCGGCCCATCTCCCTTGCTTCACCTTCGAAAGTTGTGCTCAGGACGACGGGCGAATATCCGAGCTGCTCGGCCTGTTCGATCATTGCGTGACAGACGGTCATGCCCGTGACCAGAAGCTCCGTGGTGATTTCCACACCGTCGAGATCAGGTGATGCCGCCCGCGGCGAACGGAGGAAATCCCGAATCGATGGGGCAAGCTCGTCCCAGAGTCCGTAGTCGTCAAGGACCGAGACGGCATCGGCCACAGTCGAGGTGTCTTTGACGGTCGGATCGGTGAGGACGTCGAGCTGGTCGCCGGCGACGTCCGAGACGGTCAGGTTGACGATTCTGGCGGGGGCGATCCGCGCTGCAAGGCGCCCGCCTTTGATCGAGGAGCAGTGCTTGCGCACCGAATTGACATCGGCGATCGGCATCCCGGAGCCAAGGAGCGCCGAGTGAAGTTGGCGCTTCGCCTCGAAGGATATGCCCTCCGGGGGCAGGCAGGCAAGCGCCGAACTTCCTCCGGTAAAACTGGCTAGCACAAGGTCGTCGGGACCGAGGGCGCCCGCGAGTTCTTCGAGCCGGCGTGCCCCGGTGACGCTCTCGTCGGTGGGAAGGGGGTGATCGGCGACGTACACCTCGAGCTTCTCCAGGCTTGCGGCATCACCGCGGCGCAGGATCACAGCACCCCCGTCGATGCGATCGCCCAGCGCCCGTTCCAGCGCTTCGGCGATCGGTCGGGTCGCTTTGCCCGCCCCCAGAACCACCAGTCTGGCATCGGGCAGCAGGGGGTATTCAACGCCGGCGATGGTTATCCCGTTCTCGGAAAGTGAGACGGCGCCGGCCGTGGCCCGGGCCGAATCGCAGGCGGTCAGCCCCGCGGTGGCGATGGCCAGCGCCTCACGCCTGAGTGCGCGGTGCCCGTGTGAGCACAGCTCTTTCAGATTTGCGACATGCATCAGATTCTTGTGCGCGCCGATGTCCTTCTTGCTCATAGTCTTGGATTCTTCCACAATCAACCATTCGCGAAAAAAGCATTTTCGGGATAGACCGTCGTTTCTCCGAGTTCATCAGAGATCCAAATCAACCGGTCGAAGTGAGCGCCTTGGCGGGGCTCAGGAAGCAGTGGGTCGCCCTTTATCAATCTGACCCGCGGTGGCAACCGACCAGAGCACCGAGACCCAGAGCAGGGTAGCTATCGCGACATGTACCCAGACCATCGCGGCGGGCAGTTCCAGCAGCCACTGGGTGATGCCCACGGCGATCTGGAGGCAGATCAGGCCGAAGGTGACGGACAGCGGCCTGATTGCCCGCTGGTCGCCGCCCTGACGGCGCAGGATGAAGATGACCGCGAGTACTGAAACCGCGAATATGACCGCCATTGTCGCGTGGCGCTGGGCTATCCATTCGAGAGTGTCGGCGCCCTTGAAATCAAAGCGGTGCACCAGTTCTTTGTCATGGTCGCCCGGATGGGGCCCCGACGCGGTAGTGATGGTGCCGAGAAAGATGGTGAACTGGCCGACCGGGATCAGGGCTCGAACTGCCCAAACGCCGAAGGTGTCGCTCGAGAAGCGCCGCTGCCCGACGTCGTAGCGCGAGCACCAGAAAAGGGCGAACGCCGCGTCGATCAGGACCATCGAAAGCAGGAAGTGGCCGATCACCAGCTCGGGCGGCAGGTCATATTCGACGACGAAGGCGCCCAGAACCGCCTGGCCGATCACGCCCAGGGGCAGCAACGCGCCGAAAACGGCAAGGTGCCAGCGATAGGGACGGCGGGCGAAAGCCAGGAGTGAGGCGGCGATCACCGCGATCCCGACGAACCCGGTGAGCAGGCGGTTTCCATATTCGATCCAGGCGTTGATCTGGGCGGGCGCCACATAGCCGCCGTAGCACTTCGGCCAGTCGGGGCAGCCCAGGCCGGAGGCGGTCAGCCGGACCGCTGAACCGGTGAAGACGATCAGGACCAGCGCGATCAGCGCCACCATGGTGACCTGGGCGTAACGTTCGGGTGATATCCGGATGCGCTTGAACATAGGTTGGCGCCCCCAGAGGACTATCTATTCGCCTCGAGGGCGGACTCCCGTGGGAGTCTCAGGACTTGCCGCCGCCTGCCGCTGATGACATCAGGAACTCGATCAGCTGGTTCAGCTGATCGGGCGGAATCGTGCTGAAGCGGTCCGGCATGACGGCGTTCTCGTATCCCGGCGCCTTGGTTGCGTTGGGATCGATGATCGCTTCGCGGATCTGTTCTGGGCTCATCCCGGGGATCACGTCATCCAGGTTCGGGCCGAGCACACCGGCTGATTCGGCGGCGGCGAGGACATGGCAACTGCCACAACCATTGTTGGCGTAAACCTGGGCTCCCGGACCTTCGCCTGGGGCAGTCGGCGGCTTCGCGCCGGGAACTCCTGCGTAGCGGGCGATGTATGCGGCGACGTCGTCGAGGTCGTTCCCGGTGACGATGTCGGCCGGCATCGAGATCCCGGGGTAACCGTCAAGCGATGGCCGGGGGTAAAGAACCTGGGCCTTGACTATGCCCTCAATTGTTGTCCCGGTCATGCCGGCCTCCCGCGCTCCTGCGAAGGCGGCGTCGAGGTCAGGTCCCTGAACGCCGACCGAAGCTGCGGCCTTCATCTTGTGGCAGGTACCGCATTTGGCGTTGAAGAGCTGTCGCCCACGGTCCTGGAAGTCACCGTTGATCGGTGCGGACGTCGATGTGCAGCCAGAAAGGACGATCACGGCGACGCCGATCGAGGCCAGGAAGAGGGAGATTTTACTGGTATTTATGGATGAACCCATGGGCTTGTACGTTGCCCGGGCATTCTATATATCGGCACCGCTGTCACGACTTTACGCTGATGGGATAGGCTGGCAACTATCGTCACAAGTGGGTCAAAAATCGTCGAAAGGAGGATCAAATGAGGGTGAGCGTCGGCATGTCGGATGTGGTTCTCCGAGTGGGTCCCGGACACACCCTGAGGGAAGCGGCGACGAAGATGACCGAGCGTCATGTGGGTGCCGCGATCGTCGAAGACGAGAACTGGCCGGTGCCGAGAATCATCACTGAACGTGACGTGCTCACCGCTTTGGGCACGGGTCGGGACCCTGACACCGAGGTGGTGGGTGACCACATGAGCGAGAGCGTGATCACGGCCGGTCCGGAGTGGAGCATGGAGCGGGCGGCGATGGAGATGTCAAACCGCAACATCCGTCACCTCGCAATCTATAAAAACGGCGAACTGATCGGCATTCTGTCGATGCGGGACATCATGAAAGCCTGGACAAGTGACGGGGCCACCTCTGGTGGGCCCCCTTGATCAGAACCGGCTGATCAGACGCCCTCCGCTTGCGGCGGGCTCAGTCGTACTTGGGGGCTGAGAAGCTCTCGACCGGAAGTTCTGCCCGGACGTCGCCCTGATCGCGCGGCAGGCTGTAGTAGTTCTTGACTCCCCGGCTGATAAGACTGCGCAGCGCTGCGATCACCAGAACCAGCCCAACTGCCGCGTACCACCACGCCGGGAACATGAAGCCGGTGGCGAACACTCCGGCGATCAGTCCGAGGATGCCGAAGGCCAATACGGCCGGCGCCCATGACGGGGCGGGCATCTGGATCGTCTCGGTCGGCTCGATTATCTGTTTTTTTTCGTTCAAGTCGGGTCTTCTCTCAGGCCGCGATGTAGAGCATCGCGAAAAGGAAGCTGAAGGCGAAGATCGCGGCTGAGCCGGCTCCGATCAGCATTCCGATCGTGAAGTTTGATTTGGAGGTCTTGCGATCCATGCTGGAGTTTTATCAGGCGACGGCGTCGACGGCCATGGCCACGAAAAGCAGCGCCAGGTAGGCGAGGGAGTAAAGGTAGGTACGAAGGGTCAGCTCCGGCGAAGGATTGCGCCAGAGCGCAAAAGAGAAGGCAAAGAAAATGGCTCCCAGGACGATCGCCGAGGCCAGGTAGAAGCCGTCGAGAAGGCCGGTGCAATAGGGGCCCGCGGTGAAGCCGATCATGAAGATCGTGTAGATCAGGATCTGTCGGCGTGTGGCCGCGTCTCCCTTGACTACGGGCAGCATCGGTACTCCGGTGCGCACATAGTCATCCTTGATCATCAGTGAAAGCGCCCAGAAGTGGGGAGGCGTCCAGAAGAAGACGATCAGGAACGGCCAGAGTGCTTCCAGGGTCAGGGAGCCGGTGGCCGCGGCCCAGCCGACAAGCGGCGGCACCGCGCCTGCGCTGCCACCGATCACGATGTTCTGAGGCGTGATCGGCTTCAGCCAGAGTGTGTAGAGGAAGACGTATCCGAGCAGGCCGAGCATGGCCAGGCCGGCAGCCAGCAGGTTGACCGTGATCCAGAGCTGGAAAAAGGCGATTACGCCAAGCGAAATGCCGAAGATCAGGCCATGGATGGGAGGTATGCGACCGTTGGCCAGCGGTCGCGCGCTGGTCCTCGCCATGTTGGCGTCGCGCTTGCGGTCGATGTAGTGGTTGATCGCCCCTGCTCCGCCGGCGGCCATGTAGCCACCGAGCATCGTCCAGAGGATGGTCGACAGCGCGGGGCCGGAAGGATCGGCCACGAACATCGTGGCGACGGTGGTCAGCAGCAGCAGGCTGATCACTCGAGGCTTGGTCAAGGTGATGTAGTCACGGATCACCGACATGCCCGCAGCGACAGGGCTTACGGGGTTGGGTTCAACTGTCTGGGATACGCGCGGGGCGCGCGCACCGGCGCTGCCGATCATGGGTCAGGCTACCGGCTGCGGCTCGTCGGCTGTTGCGCTGGCATCGGAATCCTGGCGAGCGAGGGCATCGCGGATGTCGCGCATCGGCTGGGTGCTCCTGACGTCGGGCAGCACATCGAAATTGTGCTCGACCGGCGGTGACAGAGTCAGCCACTCGAGCGAATCGCCGCGCCACGGATCGGGGGTGGCCGGCGTCCCTTCGGAACGGCTGCGGACCAGATTGCCGATGGCCATGATCACGCCGATGAAGAGGATCAGCGTTCCGATCAGGGATACGAGGTTGAAGAAGTCATACCCGGCCCCCGACATGTAACGGTAAGAGTCAGTTACCTGACCTTCAACGCCGGCACCGAAAAGCGGCACCAGGGCGATCAGGGCACCGGCCAACATCACACCGAATGAAATCTTCGCCCGGTCCTCATTGAGCATGCGGCCGGTCATTTTCGGGTACCAGTAGCTGACCGCCGCAAGGCCGCCGAAGAGGGAGAAACCGATCAGCGCAAAATGAGTCGCCGCCCAGGAGTCGTAGGTGTGTTGAAGCTGCGTCCCGACTGCGATGGTCGACTGCGCGAGCTCGGCGGCCAGACCGATCGAAGCCAGCGAAAGCGCGCCCAGCGCGTACCTGAACGGCGCCCTCATATGGAAATCACTTGCGGCGACGGTAGCGATCAGGTTGTAAAAGATCAGGCCGAACGGCACGATCAGGGAGATCGACATCAGCATCGCGTAGTACTTCCAGCCGCTGGGCAGCGGGGCGGTGATCATGTTCTGGGTCCAGGCGAGGGTGCCGATTACGGCAATCGCGACCAGTGAGCCGATCACCACGCCCCGGTTCAGCAACTGGCGCCTGGTAAACGTCTGGACGATCTCACCGATCGCGGCGAGGAACGCGATTGCTACTGCCATGTAGCTGGCGGTGAAGAATATATAGCTCATGTGCTGCCAGAGCAGGGGGGAACCGCCGGCGCCGCCTGCGAAAAATGTCCCGCCGAGCTGACGGTCGATCATCAGCATCGTCAGCGCGGCCAGCATTATCGGGGCCACTATCGTTACCAGCCAGCTGACGATCGCCGCGGCCCAGACGAATATCGGAGCCCGCCGCCAGACCATGCCGGGGGCGCGCAGGTTGTGGAGCGTGGTCAGCAGGTCGATCGAGAGCAGCAGCAACCCGAGAACGATCAGGCCGGTCGAAGCGATCCAGACGTCAACACCGTTGTTCGGTGTGAAGGAAAATTCGGACAGCGGCGGCAGGGGATTGATCCCGGCTTCCGGTGGCGTAAACAGGAAGGATGCGTAGAGGGTCAGTCCACCGAACAGGAACAGCCAGAGTCCGGTCTGGGCGACCCTCGGCAGGGCGGTGCCGCGGGCTCCGATCTGCAGGGGCACCACGTAGAAGAAAAGTCCGACGATCAAGGGCAGAGCAAAAAGGAAGATCGCGGTTTCGCCATAGACGGAAAGCAGCCGGTCGAAGGTGACCGCGTCGAGGAAACTGTTGTTGGGCACCGCAAGCTGGATCCTGAGCAGCAGCAGCTCCAGGGCAGCGAGGAAAAGCGACCCGAAGGCCGTCGAAATCAGGATCATGCCGATCGACTTGTGATCGGGACTTGTCGCCAGCTGGGTCCAGCGCGCGCGCTGGACCCAGCCTGCTTTGGCCGAGACTTCCGGGCGGGTAGGTGGCATGGTTGTCGGGAAGCTGCTCATTGTGTCCCTACTGAGTCCTTTGCTGCGGCTGTCACTTGGACTTTTTCCTGCCGATCCTTGACTCTGGCCTGCGGGCGCTTGTCAGTGACCGGTCCGTTCGGTGTTCTGAGGACGGAGTCCTGCGCTTCCTGGATCTCCAGGGCCTGGCGCTTGACGAACGCTTCGTAGGTGGCCGGTGTCACTACTTCGACCCTCGCCTCCATTGTCGAATAACCCTGGCCGGAGAAAATCGATGATACGCCGGTGTGCACGCCCTCTTTGTCCGCGCGGAAATAGACCGTGTTGGTGCGGCCCGGGACCGCGTCGGCCTTGCCGGTCAGAGACGGAACGTTCCAGCCGTGGATCACGTCAGCGGATACGAGCTTCAGGGCCACGGTCACGCCGGCCGGCACGACCAACCGGTGAAAAGTGAAGGCACCATTCGGATAGTTGAATCGCCAGAGCCACTGTTGTCCGGTGGCAACGATCTCCAGCTGTTTGTTCTCGTTGACATCCGCGACCGTCTCGGCGCTGGCGGGCACGACACGGGACTGGTCGGAGAAGACGGTCGCCGTCACGAAGATCGCAAGGGCGATTACACCCAGTCCGATTCCGACCTTGAGCTGGTTGCCGCTGCCGGGATCCGCGCCACTGTCGGTATGCCTGGTGCGGGGGCGGAAGGCCCGCAGCAACGCGAGGTTGACCACGACGATGCCGACGACGATCACGGCGAGGATGATCCAGTGAAGGGTGTTCGCGTCTTCGATTCCCGGTGAACCCGCTTCAGGGTTGATCGAG
>CALEMO010000269.1 GCA_937910825.1 uncultured Solirubrobacterales bacterium
AGGTCGTCGCGAAAGCGCTTCATTATCTGATGAACGTTGGCGTCGGTCATGGCGGACTCATCGTCGTAGAACGAGTTGACTCTATCTGCGACCTCCTTGGCACGGTAGCCGTCCATGGTGAGGCGGACGACCATGCGGTGCCGCTCACTCAGCTCTTCCAGTGCGGCTTCGATAACCGAGAGCGAATCGCGGGCCCCGCTGAAGTCTTCGCTGGATGGAACCTCGCCCCAGGTATTTTCGTCGTCGCTGTTTTCTTCGACCAGGGGGTCGGTCTCAAGCCGGGGCTTCGAATGGAAGTCGGCTATCCGGCGGCGGATGATCGTATTCAGCATCGACCCGAACTCGCCGATGTAGTTGCCGTCAAAGCTGGCCTTCAGGGCACTCATCATGACTTCCTGGGCGACATCTTCGGCGTAGGTCTCGCTGATCTTGAGCTGAACCCGGGCGAGCACATAGTCGTATCGGCTCCAGGCGAGACGCCCGAGGCATTTCCTGATTTGCTGCTGATCGCCGGCTTCGCGGGCCAGCTGGATTTCTTCAATGAGGTCATCATCATTCAGCGATGCGAGTCGGTCGTCATTGCGGTCCTCTGATCCCAATCGCTTCCTTCCGTCGGTGTCGCCACTGTCCCCCCACCTCTGACAGCCCGAGCCAGACATTGTACTTCGATTTCCGGCGCTGCCAAATGCGCAGGCCGATCCAGCGGCACCCGGGGCGAGTCCGTACTCTGTGCGTCGATGGCTCTCTCAATAGGAATCGTGGGGCTTCCCAATGCGGGAAAGTCAACCCTCTTCAATGCCCTGACCAAGAACGACGTTCTCGCGGCGAACTACCCCTTCGCGACGATCGAACCCAATGTGGGCGTGGTCGGCGTGCCCGACTCCCGGCTGGCGAAACTGGCGACGATCTACGAATCGCAGAAGATCCTTCCGGCCACCGTCCAGTTCGTCGATATCGCCGGAATCGTGCGTGGTGCTTCAGAAGGCGAAGGAATGGGCAACAAATTCCTCTCGAACATCCGGGAATCGGATGCCATCTGCCAGGTTACGAGGGTATTCCGTGATGACGACATCACCCATGTGGATGGCGAGGTGGAACCGGGCAACGACATCGAGACGATTTCAACCGAACTGATCCTGGCCGACCTGCAGACGATCGAAAACGTGCTGCCGAGGCTGCAGAAAGAAGGCAAGCGGGACAAGGACCTGCTGCCCCAGGTCGCGGCAGCCGAAGCGGCCCAGCAGGTGCTCGAATCCGGCAAGGGCGTTTTTCAGGCGGGTCTCGACCAAGAGCCGCTGCACGACTTACACCTGATGACCGCGAAGCCGGTGCTCTACGTGTTCAACTGTGACGCCGACGAGCTGGCCGACGACGGGCTGAAGGCGGGGCTGCGTGAGCTGGTGGCGCCGGCCGAAGCAATCTTTCTCGACGCCAAGTTCGAAGCAGAGCTGATCGAGCTCGACGACGATGACGAAGCCCGGGAGATGCTGGCCGACATGGGTGTGGATGAACCCGGCCTCGATGTGCTGGCCCGGGTCGGCTTCGAGACCCTC
Organism: uncultured Solirubrobacterales bacterium; assembly: GCA_937910825.1. GTDB lineage: Bacteria > Actinomycetota > Thermoleophilia > Solirubrobacterales > 70-9 > 67-14. The sequence continues at coordinate 1,554 of CALEMO010000269.1, forward strand.
GGCCTGCAGACCTATCTGACCGCCGGTCCGAAAGAGACCAGGGCCTGGACGATCAACAAGGGCGCGACCGCACCGCAGGCCGCCGGCGTGATTCACACCGACTTCGAGCGTGGTTTCATCAAGGCGGAGACGATTTCTTACGACCAGCTGGTCGAGTACGGGTCGATGGCCGAAGCCAAATCGGCCGGCAAGGTGCGTATGGAAGGCAAGGACTACGTGATGGTCGACGGCGACGTGGTCGACTTCCGCTTCAACGTCTGAGGCCGGCATCGACCACGAAGGTGCTGCCTTAGCGGTCGACGTGCTGGTCGTGGTCATGGCCGCTGACGATCGTCAGCGGCTGAATGTATCCGGCATCGCGCAGGGCGCCGGCCAGCCACTGGGCGAGACCGTCCTGATGAACCATCAGCACATCAGGTGCCACCTCCAGTGAGGTGAACCAATTGAAGAGCTCGAGCCGCCAGCGCGCGATCGCCGCGCCGGGATCGTCGAGGCCCTCGGTGACCAGCCTGCGCATCAGGCGATCGCTGTCGTGGTTGCCGGAGTCGCTTCGCACACGGACCTCGGTCTTCAGGTCGAGGATGCGGCTGATCTCTTCGCCCTGAGCGAAGTAAGTGGGGCTTTCGAAGGCCATCGTATCTAAGGTGGATTCGGCCCTCAGCACTGAGCCTCCGTAGATGCTGATCGCCGCCGAGCGTGCGACCGAGCGCAGGTCGTCCTGGGCCTGGTCGAGCTCCTGCCGGTCACCGTCGGCCACCGCCAGGACGGCCTGTCGGTTGACCGATCGAAGCTCTGCACGCAGGCGGAAAGGTGCGTCGAATGGGTCAGCCCGAATTCCCCCAGCCGGCGACCGGAATGAAAGCCTCCACCTCGCCAGTCAGAGAGGACTGCGCCTCGACTGTGACTTCGCCGATCGCGGTCGAGCCCGTGGTCTCGCCCGAGATACGCCAGCCGACCAGTGTGCCGGCAATGACCAGGCCGGTCGCGAGGCAGATCACCGCGAGCCACTTGAGCAATCTTCTCCAGAACCCCATGCCAGACAAGTTACGTGGTCTGCTGCTTGCCGCGACCGGGGTGCACGATGGTCATAATTGTCCGGTGATGCCCGAATGAAAACCAGCGGTGGATTGCTTGCCTTCCGGGTCAACCGGGGCCAAGTCGAAGTTTTCATCGCACACATGGGCGGACCGGTATGGGAGAAGAAGGACGAGCGGGCCTGGTCGATTCCGAAAGGCGAACTCGACTCGGGCGAGCAACCACTGGAGGCGGCGCTTCGGGAGTTCAGGGAAGAAACCGGCATGGAGCCTCCCCTGTCGGAGCTGATCGAACTCGGTGAGTTTCAACAGTCGAAAAAGAAGCGCATTTTCATCTGGGCAAGTGAAGCGGGTGAGGGGGAACTCGACCCAGAGCGGCTGAAAAGCATCACTGTGGAGATCGAATGGCCACCGAAGTCGGGCAAGAGGCTCGAATTCCCCGAAGCCGACCGCGCCGATTGGTGCGACATTCCGACGGCTTCATCACGGGTGATTCGCGGCCAGGTGCAGGTCCTCGAAGCGCTCGAAGCACTGCTTTTTTCAACCGGTCGGCTTTCCTGAAACCTGAACGCGGAAAGATCGGGCGTTAGGCTCGAAACATGTCTTCGCGGTGTTCGCCCTCTCGGGGTTCGGGGCCGTAATCAGCACGAGCGCTTCCGGCGACGGGGCCGAAGTTGCCAAGTCGAAGAAAAGGTCGGGTTTCAAGCCGGGCCAGTTCAAGGGCAAAGGCAAGAGGCAACAGGGCCCGGCGAAACTGGTCTACAAACACAAGACCAAAGGACTGAGCGGCGGAGGTTTGTCTCCCTGCACCAACGAGATCGCCTACACGTACCAGGGCAAGATGACCCCCAGGAAGATCACTGCCTCGGTCAACATCACACTTAACGGTGAATTCCTGGCCGAGTCCAGGCTCTCAATGAAAAAGTAGCTCCGGCGCCGGGGGCCGCAGGGCCTCCGGCTAGGCCGCCAGGTTTCGGCTGAGATTGCCGATCCGGTGGGCGATCAGCTTGACCAGATTCTCCAGCAGGGTGCAGACCATCGCGGGATTTCGCTGCTTGAGGTCGGTGAGGTCTTTCTCGGCCAGCGCCCAGGCAACGACATCGCCGGCCGCTTCAGCGAAGCCGAGCCGGGTCCGCCCGCTGAGCATCGCGACCTCGCCCAGGGTCATGCCCTCCGAGAAGGTTGCGATCCGGTGACGATGGCCGTCTTCGCCGACGGTGAAGATGTTGACGTCGCCCTTGACCACGAGCAGCATCTCGTCAACGTCGCCAGCCTGCTCGTAGATCCTGGTCCCCGCCGGGTACTCGCGGCGCTCCAGCCGCGAACTGAGCTCTTCCACTTCGCCCGGATCCATTCCGACTGTCGCCGCGTGATCAAGGATCGCGATCTCCCGGTCATGGTCTGAGTCCGACCACTGCTTGATCAGCCTGTCTTCACACCATTCGATCGCCAGGTCGAGGTCGGGAAACTGCCTTACCGCAGGAAGACCTGCCTCCTGCCGGGTCTTCTCGACCGCCTCTGCGAAGGCCGGGTGCCGATCGACGTCAGCGAAGACCATCGTCGCTCCTGCGTCATCCAGTGCGTCGGCGAGGTGGCTGATGATCGGCACCACGATCGGGTCGATATCCCGGACCGCAGTGAAGTCCAGCACGACATGCTCGAGTTCTTCAATGTCCTTAAGCACGGCGATCGTGATCAGTTCTCCGGCAGCGAAGAGGATCTCGCCCTGCAGCTCGATCACCCTGGTTTTTGAGCCGTGCTCGGTCAGGAGGTGCTGCTCGGCCTCCTGGCGCAGGTGCCTGGAGCGACACTGGACCACCGTCTGATTCGAACGAATTGGCGGAGGCGGCCGACGGGCCGGACTCATCACATGCAGGTGAAGTTCTTTCGAGAGTTCTTCGCAGACCTTGACACCACGAACGCTGTTGCCGTGTTCGTCAAGCAGAGGAGAGAAAATGGCGAGGCCGAGCTGGCCAGGCAATACGGCGATCAGCCCTCCGGCAGCCCCGGACTTGGCGGGCAGACCGACCGAGTAGAGCCAGTCGCCGGCCGCGTCATACATGCCGCAACTGGCCATTACGCTGAGCACGCTCTGCACGGTGTCTTCCCGGAGAACACGCTGGTGGCTGACCGGATTGACTCCGGTCGAAGCCAGGGTCGCGGCCATCACCGCGAGGTCGTGACAGTCGACCAGGGTCGAGCACTGCTGGAAATAGGTCTCGACGATGTCTTCGACTTCGTCGTCGATCACCCCGGCGTTTTTCATCAGGTAGGCGATCGCGCGGTTGCGATGGCCGGTCCGGTTCTCCGAAATGAAAACGTCCTGATCGACGTCGAGATCGCGCCCTGCGAAAGCCGAGTACTCGTTGAGGATGCGATCGATCGGTTTCTCGAAACCCAATGGCTTGATCAGCGAAGTGGTCGCGATCGCGCCCGCGTTGACCATCGGATTCGGCGGCCTGCCGCTACCCGGCTGCAGGGTGATCGAATTGAAAGCATCACCGCTGGGCTCAACATCAACGTGCTGACGAACTCCCTCCTCGCCGATCGCTTCGAGGGCAAGCGCGAAAGTGAGCGGCTTTGAAATCGACTGAATGGTGAAGCGGTGGCGGGTATCGCCAGTCTCGTAAGTCACCCCGCCGGCGGTGACCAGGCAGATCCCGAAAAGTGAAGGGTCAGCGTCAGCCAGCTCGGGGATGTACGAGGCGACCTCGCCGGAGAAGTCCGAGGCATGCCGCTGGTGCAAACCGTCGAGCAGGGCCTGGACCGGGGATGCCGAAGCCTGGTCGGATTCCGTCATGCCGGGATTATGAAGCAGCCTCAGGGAGGCCGGTTTGCAACAAGACTTACCATATACCCCTATAGGGTATATGCTCCTCAAATGGTGAAATCTCTTCGTGCGGATACTGTGAAAGGACAACGATGAATCCTGAGACCAGAGAACGGATCGACTTTTCGGTCCCGGACATCAGCTGTGCGTCCTGCGTGAGCAAGATCGAGAATAAGTTGAACGCAATCGACGGGGTCGATGCGACGGTCAACTTCGCGACCCGCAAGGCATCGGTCACTTTCGACAGCGATACCTGCGGACCCGAAGACCTGGCTCGGGCGGTCGACCGGGCCGGCTATACAGCTGAGATGCCTGGCTCCCACACTGGCCACGAGGAATCCGGGTCCGCAAGCGCCCGGCACCACATGCAGCACTCGGTCGCGTCGGTGGGTACCTTGCGCAACCGCCTAATCCTCAGCGCGATCCTGACCGTGCCGGTGATCCTGATTTCGATGGTGCCTGCCCTGCAGTTCGACTACTGGCAGTGGGTAGTGCTTGCGCTGGCGACGCCGGTCGTCTTTTGGGGGGGCCTGCCTTTCCACCGTTCGGCCTGGAAATCCGCCAGGCACGGTTCCTCGACGATGGACACCCTGATCTCGCTCGGCACTCTGGCTGCCTTTTTCTTCAGCCTTTATTCCCTGCTCTTCGGTGCCGCCGGTGAGATCGGAATATCGATGACTTTCGAGCTGATCCCTGAACGGACAGGCATGCTGGACCAGCTCTACTTCGAGACGGCAGCGATCGTCACCACCTTCCTGCTTGCCGGCCGTTACTTCGAGGAACGCGCGAAGGAGCGCGCCGGGGATGCGCTTCAGGCACTGCTCAACCTCGGCGCCAAAGAGGTCTCCCTGCTGAAGGACGGCAACGAAACCATGATCCGGATCGAAGACCTCCAGGTGACAGACCGCTTTATCGTCAGGCCGGGCGAGAAGGTGGCGACCGACGGCACCGTGGTCGAAGGCGCTTCGGCGGTTGATGAATCGCTGCTGACCGGCGAGTCGGTCCCGGTCGAGAAAGCCGAAGGCGACAGCGTGGTCGGGGCCAGCATCAACGCCGGCGGCCGGATCGTTG
>CALEMO010000270.1 GCA_937910825.1 uncultured Solirubrobacterales bacterium
GGAGTCAAGGTTGTCGGTCATGTCCCAGCTGGCCAGCACGGCACAGGCAGCGCTGACATCAACCGCATTGATCACCGGATTCGGCTGGCAGTAGGAGACCAGGTCCGGCACCATCAGCTCGGCACCGTAGTGCCGGTTGTTGGTGATGAACTCCTGGACCCGCGGCAGGTCGAACTTGCCAGCGTCAGCCAGCTGCTGCTCGATCTGTACAAGACCGTTCCGGGTCCGCAGAGCCCGTGTGGACCCCTCGTTGCCAATGATCGGTGCGAAACCGGTCAGCGGCGAGGCCGGATTTGAGAGCCAGTAGCTGTCGTTCATGTTCGAGCCGAAGTCGTTGCGGATCTGCAGCGGCATCTGGCTCGGCGAGAGGATTCCGGGCGCAACCGCCCCCGGCTGAAGCTGGGGACCGCAGGACCCGACTGAACCGTCGAATACAGCGACTCGGGCCGCATTCCATGCGAGGTCACCCAGGCCGGGCAGGTTGCAGGCCGCAAAACGCTCGGGGGTCACGTCCGGGGTCACCGAGATGTCGGCATACAGTGCCTTGCCCTTCGAATCGGCCGCGATCGTATTGACCCACGGCACGCCCTGGTTCACCTTGAGCGCCTTGACCATCTGGCCCACACTCTGGGCGCGATCGGCGTCGAAGAAATGGTTGATGAAACGCAGTCCGTCGGAGTTGGGGTCGCGCAACGAGTATGCGTTGCTCGAATCCCAGGGGATCGGAATGCCCTGAAGCAGGTTGGTGATCGGACCATGCTCGGTCGAATACAGGGTCCGGGTCTCTTCCATGATCGAACCGTTCTCCTGCTTGATTTCCACAGTCACGTCGGCCGAATCCATCTCCTTCGCCTGGCCGTCGACCATGTACGAGGTCGGGTCACCCGGGACGAGGCTCTCGCGGTAAAGCATGAAGCGGCGGGAGGTCGAAACCGTGTGGCTCCAGGCCATTTTCCGGGTATGCCCGATCAGCACTACCGGCGCGCCGAGGAGGCTGGCCCCGCTGACGTTCATCTTGCCCGGGATCGTGAGCTGAGCCTGGAAGAAGCGCTCGGAACCGGACCACGGGAAGTGGGGGTTGCCGAAGAGCATGCCTTTGCCGGTTGACGTGGCATCTGATCCGAGGGAGACGGCGTTCGAGCCGACCTCCGGGTCCAGGCTCTCATTCAACTGCTCGAAGTCGGCGGGCGTGGGCACATCGGCCGCGCCACCGGCGCCAGCCGATGCCATGATGGCCGGCGGGCTTGCGCTCGTCGTTCCGTCAACCGCGGCACCGGCGCTGGCCAGTGTCCCGAGCTCGTAGAAACGAAGGTAGGTGTCCAGGTTGGTTATCGGCTTGACCCAAGGCTCGCCCTTGCAGGTTTCGTCCTGGATCTTGTTCACGCCGGTCTGCTTCAGCCAGGCGTTGTAGCCCTTGACGTAGCCGCGGACGACTTCCTTGACTTGCGGCTGCGGACCTTGTGGTGCCTTCAGCTTGAGCAGCTTCGGAATCGTCTTCTCGGCGATAATCCGCTTGTGGGCGAAGTCGGCCTCGAGGTTCGTATAGGTGTAACCGTTGCCGGTCAGCTGCCAGGTTTCGTCGGGTCCGATGTACTTGGACCGCTCGCCTCGATTGGTCATGTAAATGTCGGCCATCGAGCAGATGTTCTCTTTGGCGAGGGCGTATCCGTAGCCGTATCCGAGGCCGCGGTAGTTGTCGGCAACGATCCTGGGGATGCCGTACTCAGTGGTACGAATCGTGGCCCGGGGGTGCTTGCGCTCGCGCTGACGCTGCTTCTTGGCCTTCTTCCTGAGCTTCTTCTTCGTCTTCTTGACGCACTTCTTCTTGGCCTTGCCCTTGTTCTTCTTGCACTTCTTTTTCGCCTTCTTGGCGATACTGGGCTTGGCTGCATCAGCGTTGGCAGCACCGGCGCCGAAGACCAAGGACACGGCCATAACGGCAACCAGCAGTCGGATCAGCTTCAAAACGAATTCCTCTCACTAAAAGCCGGTGGCAGCGCCACCCCCTGTTACCCCTCTAAGCACTCCCGGACCTGCAAAAGGAGCGGTCTCATCCTACACCCGCCGGGCTATCCGCAAATCCGGTGATTGAACAGCCGCCCTTCAAGCGCTACCCTTTCTGGAGCGATTGGGAAATCGTGGCTGCCGGCAGGGCCGCCTACAGGGCCTGAAGCTTGCGGCCCGGACAGTGGGGAAAAATTTGAAACTCGAATTGCCACACATCAAATCCTCGAATATTCCTGTCGCTGCGCGAACACTCGCCGTGCTGCTGGCCATGTCGGTCTCCCTGCTCCTGGTTTCTGCGCACGAGGCTCCGGCAAGCACGCAGACGGCAACGCTTTCGAAGAAAAAGGAACTGAACAAACCCCGGGTGAAGATCACCACCGGCACCCAGCTTGCGCTGATTAACAGGAGCAGGGTCAAGTTCAGGATCTCGATACCTGCCAAGAATGGTCTGGGTCGAAAGGCCCGCCGGAAGGCGAGAAGAAAGCCGCAGAAGCTCAAGCTTTCACTCGACTTCAAGCAGAGTTTTGGCGAGTACCTGAGCCTCAACCCGGTCAGGGTCAAAGCGACGCCTTACAAGTCCAACAAGATCTCGATCAAGCTGCGGGCAAAAGCCTCGGCACTGGTTGACCAGTGTGGCCAGCCTTCGGCAAGGATCACGGTCAAGGGCCTGAGGGGCCGCGGGCATTCCAGATGGTCAAAGGTAGTCACCCGCGACTTCAAGGAGTACAAGCCCAACTGCATCCTTCCGGACGACGTCGACCTGAGCAAGGCCGATACCTGCGACTTCATCGCCGCTCCCGGAAACGCCTGCCTCGCCCCCTTCCCGAACGACTTCTACTCAAAGGTGGACGGCAACAGCAAAACCGGGCGACGGGTAGCGATCCCACCGGAAGCCACTCCCAGGAACGCCGACGGCAAGCACATAGAGGTCACGGAACTGAACCAGGCTGACGGCTTCAGCCCGGGACCGCTGATCTCCATCCACATCCCCGGCATGGACGACCAGGCCGCATTTGACAAGACGGGCATCGTTCCGATCACCGAGATAAACCAAACCTATACGCACGATCAGCCCGCCGTCCTGATCGATACGAGCACCGGGGACCGCCAGTTGATCTGGGGTGAACTCGATTCGAATGCAACCAGCGACGGGACCCGGAACCTGATCATCCGGCCCGGCAAGAACTTGACTGATGGCCGACGCTACATCGTCGCCCTGAGGGGCATGAAGCGCGCCGATGGCTCAATGATCGAAGCTCCCGCCGGCTTCCGCCTCTACCGCGATACGACCCGGACCGACAATCCGACGGTCGAGGGCCGCCGCAACCGTTTCGACTCGATCTTCAAGACCCTCAAGGCGGTCGGCATCAAGAGGGAGTCGCTCTACCTGGCCTGGGACTTCACCGTCGCCAGCACCGAGAACCTGACCGGCCGAATGCTCTCGATCCGGAACCGGGCATTCGCCGACCTCGGCGATGCGAACCTCACCGACGGCACCGTGCAGGGGATTGCTCCGGAATTCACGGTCGATTCGGCGGTAAACAATCCGAACGCCGAGAACGCGCGCACGGTCACTGGCACCTTCCAGGTGCCGTGCTACCTGAACGCGATCGGCTGCCCGTCCGGATCCACCTTCAACCTCGATGACGAGCAGGATCCGATCCGGATTCCGGGCAACATGATGACCGCCCGCTTCACCTGCAACATCCCGAACTCCGCGGTCAACGATCTGGGCGGTGGCAACTTCGAGGTGGACCACAAGGTTCGTCCTTCGCTGTACGGCCACGGCCTGTTCGGCAGCTATACGGAGACCAATACCGGAAACGTGCGCAAGCTCGGCAACGAGAACAACGTGATGGTCTGTGGCACCGACTGGAGCGGCATGTCAAGTGAGGACATCGCCCCTGCGGCGCTGCCGGCCCTGCTCGACCTCTCGAAGTTTCCGGCGCTGCCCGACCGCCTCCAGCAGGGCTTCCTCAACTTTCTTTTCCTGGGGCGGATGATGATCCACCCGGATGGATTCACCGGTGATCCGGCGTTCCAGTTCGGCGGAGAATCCGTGATCGATACCAGTGACCTCTTCTATTACGGCAACAGCCAGGGCGGCATTGCCGGCGGCGCGCTGACCGCGGTTGCAACCGACTTCACCCGGTCGGTGCTTTATGTGCCGGGAATGAATTACTCGACCCTGCTGACCCGCAGCACCGACTTCGAGACCTACAAGGCAATTCTCTATCCGCGATACCAGAGCGAAGTCGAGCGGCCGGCGATGTTCGCGCTGATGCAGATGCTCTGGGACCGCGGTGAACCGAACGGCTACGCCAGCCACATGACCGACAATCATCTGCCCGGGACACCTGCCCACAAGGTGATGATCGAAATGGCCTACGGCGACCATCAGGTGGCCAACGTGGCGACCGAAGTCGAAGCGCGCACGATCGGCGCTGCGCTCAGGCAGCCCGCGCTCAACCTGAGCCGCCAGCCCGCCGGCATGATCGAGCCTTTCTACGGGCACCAGACGCTCGGTGACCTGGCCGGCCCCGCTGCCAACGGCAACGCTTTCTTCATCTGGGACATCGGTCCAAAGCGCATCGAAAGCCTGCAGCTCTACGGGACGGATCCGCCGCCGCTGACTAATACGGCACCGGTCACCAGCGACGGCGGTGGCGACGGCTCGGACGGATCCGGCATCGACCCCCACGACACCGTAATCAACCAGTCCCCGCTGATCCGCAAGCAGATCGCCGACTTCCTCACGACCGGCGGCAAGGTGACCAACCCCTGCGGCCTCAACCCCTGTTATGCCGCGGGCTGGATGGGTTTCCCCTGAGCTGACCCTCGGGGGCAGCAGCTTTCCCTGCGGGACCCCCCTCCGTTTAGCCAACGCTTATCGGGGGGTTTACCCTGTCTGACCGATGAAGCCCAAGGTCAACAAGCCAAAGAAGCGGCCGGGCGCCCAGATCCCCAGCTGGATGTTCGAGACCCGCACTGACGCCTGGCGCGAAGCCGGCCTCGTCGACGAAGTGACCCCGACCGAGGTCAAGCGGGCGTGGCCCAAGCTGATCCTCTATGCGGTGCTGATCACCGCCACCCTGATTGCCTTCAACCACCGTCAGGACATCGCCCCGGTCTATGGGACGGAAGCTCGGATCCTGACCGCGGTGCTGCTGTTCATCTTGGGCTGGGGATTCGCTTCTGCCCTCGGGCGCACAATCACACCGGCGATTCTCAAGCGCATGGAACCCGGCACCGCCGGTACCGTGGCTTTCGCGATCCGCCTGGCGATGATCATCCTGGTCGCGGCGGTCGCGCTGCATGTCGCCGGCGTCAAGACCAGCACTCTGGCTGTCGGTGGCGCTTTCACCGCGGTCGTACTGGGTCTCGCCGCGCAGCAGACCCTCGGCAACATCTTCGCCGGCGTCGTGCTTCAGGGCACGCGACCCTTCCGCGTAGGAGAACGGGTGCGCCTGACCAGCGGACCACTGGGCGGATCGATCGAAGGCACGGTGAGTTCCCTCGACCTCTTCTATACGACGATGATCACCGGCGGCGAACGCATGATGGTTCCGAACAACGTCGTGCTGCTGGCCGCGGTCGTACCGCTGCGAGAGCCCGAGGGTGTGGACGTAAGGGCCCGCTTCGACAGCCATACGAGCCCCGGCGTGGTGCAGCAGATGCTTTCCCAGGCGATCACTGTGCCAACCAGAAGGCCCCCTGGCATCTGGATGGAAGAGATCGACCGCGAGGAAGTGGTGCTGCGCATCACCGCCACCCCGCTCAACCCGAGCGACGGTGTCCAACTCGCCGAAGAAGTGCTCTCAGTGACCCGGGGAACCTTCGAGTTAAAGCACGCCGGCCCCGAGTCCGAAGAGGAAAAGGTCCCGCACGGCCACGCCTGAGGCCGGGCTCAGCGGCGGCGATCCACCTCTTCGACCATCAGCTTCGTATGGAGCGCGGCGATCAGGTCCTTGAGCGGCTCGACCCCGGCTTCGATCAGCTCGACTGCGCGGTCGATTGGGACTTCGCCTTCGAGGCGCTCCATCAGCACGTCCACTTCTTCTTTGACCAGGGTCTCCAGGGCTCGCTTGTAACGCAGCGTGTCGTAGACGGTGAATCCGACTTTCTCGTCGTATCCCCCGGCCCTGAAGCGCGAGATCGCTTCGATGATTCGGACGTCGGACGGCGAATATCCTTTTGAGTTCGGTGTGAGGATGCCGATCTCGGCGAGGCGGTCCAGTGCTTCGTCGGGCACCCCGTAGGTCCGCCGGACTTCGGCAGAGCTGGTCCGGGTGCGCTCGGCGGCGAGCGCCCGTTCGAGGATGCGGTCTTCGACGTCGAGCAGCGCCCTGGCCTGATCGGGATCATCGGCGAGAACCGAGCGGATCGCTTTCAGTGGCATGAAGCGCTCCTCCTGGAGGCGCTTGATCACTTCGATTCGCTCGACCGTCTCCGGCTGGTACCAGGCCATGTTGCGGCTGGTCTTGACCGGGTCCGGAAGCAGGCCTTCGCGCAGGTAGTGCTTGATCGTCGCCCCCGGCACGCCCGAAGCTTCGACCAGTTCCGACATCTTCATCAGGCCTTCGCCGGCTTCGGCGGTGCGGTCGATCGTGCTCACGCTCGAAAACCGCCTGGCTGGCTGCTTTCGGCCTCCGGGCCGGCTGCGGCGCCCGAATCAAGGAGTTCGTCCACTGCCTCATCGCTGAGGCCCGCCTCGCAGAGCACTTCCCGGGTGTGCTGCCCGATCGCCGGGGCGGGTTTCGGCTCGAGCGCGGGGGTCCGGGAGAGCTTGACCGGGTTTCCGACCTGGCGCACGGACCCGATTCCCGGCTGATCGATCTCGACGACCATGCCACGCTGCCGGGCAAGGTCCGATTCCATCGCTTCGCCGACGTCCAGGATCGGTTCGATACAGCAGTCGTATTGGTCGTTGAAGGTTTTCCACTCGTCCTTCGTCTTCGAGCGGAACACCTCGGCCGCCATCTTCCAGCCTTCACTGCCGGCTGGGCCGAACTGGTGCTCGATCAGGTCCGGCCGCTCGTTGCCGTCGCAGAAGGCCTTCCAGAACTTGGGCTCAAGTGCTCCACAGCTCACCCAGCCGTCGGCGGCTTCATAGGGCAGGTAGCAGCAGACGCCGCCGTTGAGGATCGACGAGCCCCTGGCGGGCACCTGGCCGTCGGCGAAGTAAGCGCCGGCAGGCATCGCCAGCCAGGACATCGCCCCGTCGGTCATCGAAATGTCGACCATCTGCCCCTTGCCGCTGCGCTGCCTGGCGAAAAGGGCCGTCATGAGTCCGAAACCGGCGCTCATCGCCCCGCCACCGAGGTCCCCGATCTGCCCCGCAGGCATGACTGGTGCCCCGTCGGCCGAACCGGTCATGTCGAGCAGCCCGGTCGAGCCCAGGTAGTTGATGTCGTGGCCCGCGCGGTCGCGATTCGGACCGTCCTGTCCGTAGCCGGTTATCGCGCAGTAGATGATCCCTGGGTTGACTTCGATCAGCTTCTCGAAGCCGACGCCGAGACGGTCCATCACCCCGGGCCTGAAGCCTTCCAGCACCACATCCGCAACCTCTACGAGCTTGAGGAAAGCATCCCGGCCGGCCTCGGACTTGAGGTCGAGTCGGATCGAGCGCTTGTTTCGGTTAAGCGAGAGAAAAAGCGCCGAACGGGTACTCGAGGCCCCCGGAGCTTGCGCCTCGTCAACCTCGTGATAAGGCGGCGCATGCCGGATGTAGTCACCGGCGCCGGTGTCCTCAACCTTGATCACGTCAGCGCCGAAGTCAGCCAGCCACTGCGAGCAGAACCCGCCCGGCAGCAGCCGGGTCAGGTCGAGAATACGAACTCCTTCGAGCGGCATTTCGGCGGGCATTTTCAAGACCTGGCTCCGCTGCGCTCAGGCCGCGGTGGCCTCGCGCAGGCCGAGCAGCTTTCTCGCCTCCGAGATCGAAGCGACTTTGCGGCCGGAGTCTTCGACCATCTGCCGGGCCTTGCCGACCAGGTCGCCGTTCGAACGGGCCATCGAGCCATCAGGCAGGTAGATGTTGTCCTCCACCCCGGCCCGCACGTTGCCGCCGAGCACGATCGCCGTGCCTAGCAGCTTCCACTGGTCACGGGAGATCCCGATGCATTGCCAGTTGTGCTCGCTTTGCGGACCACCCGGAATCTGGTCAGCCATAACACCGACGTTGCGCGGGGTCGGGCGGATGCCACCGGTTACGCCCATCACGAGCGAGATCTGGAGCGGTCCTTCGAGCAGACCCATGTCGATCAGCGGATCCACATTGGCCACATGGCCGGCATCGAAGCACTCGTGCTCGGGCTGGATGCCGAGCTCGTTCATCGCGGTGATGAACTCGATGATCTCGTCGAAGCTGTTTTCGAAGACTGCCTTGAAGACGAACTCCTTGCGCCGTCGCGAGTACTTGGCGTAGTTCATCGAGCTCATGTTCAGGGCGGCGACGTCGGGCCGGCAGGCACGCAGGTACTCGATCCGCTTTTCGACCGGCACGCCGATCGCTCCGGTCGAGTAGTTGATGATCACCTCGGGCACCTCGGCCTTGATCGCCTGCGTGATCGCGGTGAAATCCTCGATGTCCCAGGAAGGCGTGCCATCGGGCTTTCTTGCGTGGATGTGGATCTGGGATGCACCTTCGTCCACCACCCGCCTGGATTCGGAGGCGTACTCGTCGGGGGTGTAAGGGATCGCCGGGCACTGGTCCCGGTTGGCGATCACACCCGAGATCGAGTTGCTGATGATTACCGGGTCTTCGAACTTGCTCATACAGGCATCACTCCGTGTTTCCTCCAGGGCCTTTCGACCTTTTTGTCGGCGGCCATGCGCAGGCCGCGGATCACCGTCTGGCGGGTCTCGCGCGGATCGATGATGTCGTCGATCATCGCGTTGCCCGCAGCGATGTAAGGATCGATCTGCTCACGGACCGCGTTCAGCATCGCTTCCCGGGTCGCTTCCGGATCCTCTGATGCCTCGATTGCTGAACGGCCGATGATGTTGACCGCTCCCTCGGCACCCATCACCGAGATCTCGGCCCCGGGCCAGGCGACGATCAGATCCGGTTCAAAGGCCCGGCCACACATCACGTAATACCCCGCGCCGTAGACCTTGCGTACCAGCACAGTTATCTTCGGCACGGTCGCCCTCGATACGGCGTAGAGCATCTTCGCTCCGTGCCGGATGATTCCCTGCTGCTCGACCTTGGAGCCGACCATGAATCCGGGCACATCCTGAAGAAAAAGCAACGGAATGCTGAAAGCGTCACAGAGGTTGATGAAGCGGGCCGCCTTGTCGGCTGAATCGACGTCGAGGATGCCTCCCACATGCTTGGGCTGGTTGGCGACGATGCCGACCGGCATGCCGCCGAACCTGGCGAAGCAGGTGATCAGCGACTTCGCAAACTTCGGCTTGATGTCGAAGTAGTCGCCGTCGTCGACCAGCTCCGAGATGATTTCGTACATGTCATAGGGGGTACGAGGCGACTCCGGGATGATCTCCAAAAGGCGGTCCGATCCGCGGTCCTCGGGGTCTGCCGACTCCAGAACTGGCGGCTTCTGCTCACAGTTCGACGGGAAGTACGAAAGGTACTTCCTGACCGCGTCGATGCACTCCGGATCATCCTTGACTTCGAGGTCCCCGACGCCCGACTTGCGGCAGTGGATCTTGGCTCCGCCAAGGTCCTCCATGTCGATTTCTTCACCGGTCACCGCTTTGACCAGATGAGGCCCGGCAAGCGCCATCGCGCCCTGCCCCACCACCATCGGCACGAAGTCCGACAGGCCGGGAATGTAGGCGGTACCCGCGGCGCAGGGTCCCATCATCGCCGCAACCATCGGAACCACGCCCGACATCTGCACTTCTTCCCTGAAGAGGTAGCCCGAGCCCGCGAACAGCGAGCCGGCGGCCTCCTGAATCCTCGCACCGGCCGAATCAAGCAGCCAGATCAGGGGCATGCGCTTCTGAAGCGCCATCTCGCGGATCCGGGTGACCTTGAGCTCGCCGGTCTGGCCCATCGAGCCGGCCATGACCGTGAAGTCGTAGGCGACGATCGCGCAGGCGCGGCCGTCGACGTCACCCCAGCCGGTGACCACGCCGTCGGCCGGAGCATCCCTGTCCTTGAGGGCAGGCTGCGAAAAATGGGGGCGGCCATGAATGCCTATCTCGTTGAAGGTGCCTTCGTCGACCAGCAGGTCGAGCCGCTCACGCGCCGTCAGTTT
>CALEMO010000271.1 GCA_937910825.1 uncultured Solirubrobacterales bacterium
GGGCCCTGCAGCCGACCCATCCAACCCCCTCGAACCTGAATATCTGAGACCCCCTGATGCACAACTCTGGCTCGCCCGAGACAACAAAAAAAGCTCCGACTGAAATTCTGCGCAGACTCACTTTCGCGGACCTGCCCGCGGTGGTCTCCATTGAGCGGCGTTCTTTCGCCAGCCCCTGGTCACCAGGCATGTTCGTACTTGAGATGTCCCGCGAATCGAGCGTCACCCTTGCCGCGACTCGCGGCGACCGTCCGGTCGCCTACGCGATCTTCTCGCGCTACGAAGAGGCCTGGCACATGATGAACGTCGCCGTGGCACCGGAGCACCGGCGAAGAGGGGTCGGATCGATGCTCATAGGCCGCGCCCTTGAGCTGATCGACGCCGATGCCAGCCTCAACCCGGAGACTGATGTGACTGTGCCGGTGACCCTTGAGGTGCGACCGTCGAATCGTTCGGCGATCGCGCTCTACGAGGAGTTCGATTTCCGCCGCTACGGCTACCGCAAGGGTTACTACCCGGACAACGG
Source organism: uncultured Solirubrobacterales bacterium (assembly GCA_937910825.1). GTDB lineage: Bacteria > Actinomycetota > Thermoleophilia > Solirubrobacterales > 70-9 > 67-14. The sequence continues at coordinate 527 of CALEMO010000271.1, forward strand.
TGAGGACGCGATGATCATGTGGCGGGGGGACCCCGCCGCGGCCGGAGTGCCTGAAGAAGCTCTCTCCGCTTTTCCGGGAGCCTGAGCTTGCCGATTCTGGCGATCGAGACATCCTGCGACGACACCTGCGCGGCTGTGCTTGAAGGAGGAAGAATCCTCTCCAACGTGATCTCTTCCCAGGGGATCCACGAACAGTTCGGGGGAGTGGTCCCCGAAGTCGCCTCGCGCCACCACCTTGAGCTGACCGGACCGGTGATCAATCAGGCGATGTCGGAGGCCGAGGTGGCAATCGCTGATCTGGAGGCGATCGCGGTTACGGCCGGCCCTGGCTTGATCGGCGCCCTGCTGGTCGGTCTCAGCACTGCAAAAGCGATGGCCCTGCCGGGCCGGATTCCGCTGATCCCGACCGATCACCTCCAGGGGCACGTGGCCGCAAACTTCCTGGAAAGCGATCCGGTTGAGCCGCCTTTCCTATGTCTGATCGCGAGTGGTGGTCATACGATCCTCGCGGGAGTTCGCGACCATCAGGGTTTCGAGACCCTGGGGCAGACTCTCGACGACGCCGCAGGGGAGGCGATCGACAAGGCAGCGAGGCTGCTGGGCCTGGGGTATCCCGGTGGGCCGGCACTTGAACGCCTGGCCCGGGATGGCGACCTTGACGCCTTCAGCTTTCCGGTGGCGATGAGCCGCGACCCCGGACTGGATTTCAGCTTCAGCGGTCTCAAGACCGCTCTGGTCTACCTCTGCCGGGACATGGGCGAATCGGCGGTGTCCGAGCGGCGGGCCGACCTCGCCGCCGGCTTCCAGCATGCTGTGGTCGACCAGCTCGTCAGCAGGGTGCGGCGGGCGCTCGACCGCGATGACTGGCCGCTGCTGGCGCTTGGCGGCGGCGTAGCCGCAAACGGTCCACTGCGCGATGCGGTCGCGGCTCTCTGCGACGAGCGGGGTATCCCGCTGAAACTTGTCCCGAAAGAACTCTGCACCGACAACGCGGCGATGATCGGCTCGGCGGCGCGTTACGCGGAGAAGATTCCCTTTCCCGAATACGCCGGCTTTGACGCGTTCGCCCGGGGCGCCGGCCGGTGATCGTCACCGTTTACTCGCGACCCGAATGCCATCTCTGTGATGAAGCGATCGCCGAACTCGAGCAAATCGCGGGCGAAGTGGCAGGGATGGAGCTGGAAATCGTCGACATCGATCGCGACGATGACCTGCTGCGCAGGTATCTGGAGCGGATTCCAGTTGTGGCGGTGGCAGGGCGGGTCCTCAGCGAGCTCGTATTTGACCGCGCGGCGGTCATGTCCTGTCTGGGCCACCCTGATGTCCCCGGGGCAGATACGCTGACTGATTCATGATGCCGCCTCCCGTACCAAGCGATGAAAGCAATTCAGCTCTCGTCGGCGAGAGCGAGCGCCTGTCACTGGGTGTTGCCGCGAGGCTTTCGCGCTACCTCCAGGTCCTGACCCAGGCCCGAAAGATGGGCCGCGAGACGATCTCCTCGCAGGAGCTTTCCAAATATACGCACATCAATCCGACCCAGATACGGCGGGACCTTTCCGGTTTCGGCAAGTTCGGAAAGCGTGGAGTCGGCTACCGGATCGAATTCCTGGTTGAAGAAATCCGCAAGATCCTCCGGACTTCAGGCCACCACAACATCGCCCTGTTCGGTGCCGGCAAGCTCGGACAGGCGATCGCCGGCTCCGACATCTTCGCCGACCACGGTTTCCAGATAGTTTCGCTTTTCGACGTCGATCCGAGCAGGATCGGCACCAAGGTGGGCCCGCTCACAGTCCGTGACTTCTCCGAACTCGGAAACGCCGTTCAGGAGGAAACGATCGTGGTCGGGGTCCTGGCGGTTCCCTCCGACGCCGCCCAGGCGGTCACCGACGGGCTGGTCGAGGCAGGAGTGACCGTCATTTTCAACTACACCGAGCAACTTCTTCAGGTGCCACCGGAAGTCACAGTCCATACGTCAAGCCCGGCCGTAGACCTGCTGTACGCCTTGTACTTCTACCTGTCTTGAGCCAAGTTGCCCAACTCTGATCTGCTCGACCTTGAAGCGGCACGCGAAGTATTCGAGTCTTCACAGGACTTCACGATCGGGCTCGAGGAAGAATTCGCGATCCTCGACCCCGCGACCCTGGACCTTGCCGATCGTTTCGACGAGCTGAAAACGGCCGCACAGTCGGATCCGGTTTTGGCCGAGTCGGCAGCCGGTGAGCTGATCGCTTCGGAAATCGAGATCCGCTCGGGTCGGGCCGGAACGATGGCCGAGGCGATCTCTCTGCAACAGGACCGCCGCGACCGACTTTTCTCGGTGGCGGACGACCTGGGGATTTCCCTGGCATCGATGGGAACCCACCCCTGGGCCAGCTATCTCGATCAGGAAATCATCGATACGCCCCACTACCAGCGCCTGAAGAAGGACCTTGGCTGGGTCGCCCAGCGAAATAACACATGGAGCCTGCATGCGCACGTCGGTATCCGGGGGGCCGACCGGGCAATCGAGGTCTGCGACTGGCTGCGTGAGCGGCTGCCGATCCTGCTCGCCCTCTCGGGCAACTCGCCTTTCCTCGACGGTCAGGACAGCGGCCTGTCTTCAGTCCGCACCGAGATATTCACGAGGACCTTCCCCCGCTGCGGAATTCCCGGGCGCTTTCATGACTGGGCCGAATACGCGGGATTTATCGAAATGCTGAAACGCGTCGGCTCGGTGGTCGAGTCGACCCAGCTCTGGTGGAGTGTGCGTCCGCATCACGCGTTCGGCACGGTGGAGGTGAGGATCTGCGACGCCCAGGCGAGCGCGGGGGAGTCGACCGCCCTCGCCGGGCTGATGGTCGCGGTCGTCGCCCAGACCGCACTTGACCTCGACTCCGGCGCCAACAAGGGGCAGGAACCCCTGAAGGATCGGGAAATAGAAGAAAACTTCTGGCGGGCGATCCGCTACGGCATGGACGGGCGCCTGGTTGATTTCCGGCTGGGACGGGAAGTCGAAGCGAGACAGGCGCTGGAGGACCTTCTGGAATGGTCGTCACCAGCGCGTGAAGGACTGGGCATCGATGTGCTGCTGCCCGAAAAGAACGGCAGCCAGAGGGCCAGGAGCAAACTTGCCTCGGGGCAACCCATCGAGCGGGTCTACGCCGAGTCGGTCGAGGAGTCTCGTGACACCTATACCGGCAGCCTTGACTAAGGTAGCAAGCAATGACTGAAGAGCCGACACATCCCAACGATTCCGTTCCCGCCGGCGAAGCGCAGGGTCCGCCGCCGCTAACACCCGAGGAGCAGGAGCTACTCGAACAGCAGATGAGCCAGGTCCGGGTCGAAGACCTGCTGACCCAGACGGTCGCTAGCGTGCTCAATTTGAGCGCCAGGCGCATCGTCAAGGAAGACGAGATTGACCTCGACCAGGCCCGAATCGGCATCGACGCGGTGCGAGCGCTCGTTGCCCTGCTGCCGGCCGAAGTCGGCGAAGCCGTCAGGGAACCACTCAGCCAGGTCCAGATGCTCTACGCGCAGCGCTCGGGAACCGACGAAGAGCCCGGTTCAGCTCCAGTACAGCCCGGCGCGGCTCCGGAACAGCCGTTGGGCGGTCCCGCCGAGCCGGAGAAGCCCAAGGGCCCCGGTCTGTGGACGCCTGGTCGTGACTGACCGCCGATAGCGGGGCAAGGCTTCGAAGCAAGGTGTCGGTCCGGATGGGTAGGGTGGTCAGCGATTCGAGTCGCGTTCAAACATTGGAGGAGAACAAGCCTTGACCGATTTTCTGACTGACTATGGCGTTGTCTTTGCACTTTTCTGTTCTGCGATAGCCGTTCTTTACGGAATCGTCGTAACCCAGCGATTGCTGGCAAAGCCCGCCGGCAATGCCGAGATGGTGGAGATATCGGGGGCGATCCAGGAAGGTGCTTCGGCTTATCTGAGGCGCCAGTACCTGATCATCACCGTGGTCGCCGTGCCACTCGTGATTCTTCTGCTGGTCCTGCAGAACTGGCAGACCGCAGTCGGTTTCATCGTCGGCGGCGTGCTTTCCGGGGCGACGGGTTTCATCGGCATGAACGTTTCGGTTCGGGCCAATTCACGAGTTGCGGAAGCGGCTCGCGGTGGTGTACCACCGGGACTTGATGTCGCCTTCAAGGGTGGTTCGGTCACCGGAATGCTGGTCGTCGGCCTCGCGCTTCTCGGCGTGGCCGGTTACTTCGGGATCCTGACCGCGACCGGGGCAGTCGATACCGACAAGGAAGCGGTCGACGCATTGATCGGCCTCGGCTTCGGTGGCTCGCTGATTTCGGTCTTCGCCCGTCTGGGCGGCGGCATCTTCACCAAGGCCGCTGACGTCGGAGCCGACCTGGTCGGCAAGGTGGAAGCAGGCATTCCGGAAGACGATCCCCGCAACCCGGCAGTCATCGCTGACAACGTCGGCGACAACGTCGGTGACTGTGCCGGCATGGCGGCTGACCTTTTCGAGACCTACGCCGTCACTTCCGTGGCCGTCATGCTGCTCGGAGTCCTCTACTTCGATCCGCAGTTTGCCCGGGAAGTTGCGCTCTACCCGCTGGTTCTCGGCGGGGTGGCGATCATCGCGTCGATCATCGGCGCGCTCAGCGTCAAGACCAAAACCGACCGAGTCGAAGGTGCCCTTTACCGCGGCCTGATCGTTTCGGGCCTGCTTTCGGTGATCGCCTTCTACCCGATTACCGAGTGGATGATGTCCGGACCGCTGGAACAGGGCTTCCGGGTCGCTGATGGAGCAGTCAGCGTTGGTGACCTCTGGCTCTGCGCCGTTGTCGGAATTGCCGTCACCGCACTGCTTTTCGTGATTACCGACTACTACACGTCAACCAGGTTCAGGCCGGTGAAGAACATCGCCAAGGCTTCGGAAACCGGGCACGCGACAAACATCATCCAGGGTCTCGCACAGGGAATGCAGGCAACTGCAGCACCCGCGCTAGTGCTGGCGGCAGCGATCCTCGTGGCCAATGACCTGGCGGGTATCTACGGCATCGGAATCGCCGTGGTCGCCCAGTTGTCGCTTACCGGACTGATCGTCGCACTCGACGCATTCGGTCCGATCACCGACAACGCAGGCGGTATTGCCGAAATGGCGGACATGCCGGAATCGGTGCGCAACGTAACCGACCCGCTGGACGCGGTCGGCAATACGACCAAAGCGGTCACCAAGGGTTACGCGATCGGTTCCGCCGCCCTGGCGGCGTTGGTGCTGTTCGCGGCTTTCAAGGAAGAACTGGTTGAAGAGGCGCCGGTCGGGTTCAAGATCGAAACGCTCTTCAATATGTCCAGCCCTGAAGCTCTGGTCGGCTTGATAATCGGCGGCATGATGGTCTATCTGTTCTCGTCGTTCGCGATCGAGTCAGTGGGCCGGGCCGGTGGTCAGGTTGTCGAAGAAGTCAGGCGCCAGTTCCGGGAGAAACCGGGAATCATGGACGGCACTGAAAAGCCTGACTACAGGCAGTCCGTTGCCCTGGTGACGGCAGCCGCCCAGAAGGAGATGATCCTTCCGGCCTTGATCCCGATCGTGATTCCGGTGATCGTCGGACTGCTCAGCGTCGATGCCCTCGGCGGACTTCTGATCGGAGTGATCGTGGTCGGACTGTTCGCGGCGATCTCGATGACCGCCGGAGGCGGAGCCTGGGACAACGCCAAGAAGTTGATCGAGGACGGGGAATACGGCGGCAAGGGTTCCGAAGCCCATGCGGCTTCGATTACCGGCGATACGGTCGGCGATCCCTACAAGGATACGGCCGGCCCGGCGATCAACCCGATGATCAAGGTCGCGAATATCGTGGCGATTCTGATCATCCCGATCGTCCACTTCTAAAAGAGAGTCCATGCTTCAGGCATCCGGGGCAATTGTGCTCCGGATGCCTGCGCGCATTTCACGACTCGCACTTCGGCCTTCGATCTGCCGGTTAGGCGTATTCTTGGACCATGTGGCTCGGAGCTACAACACAGCACTGGAACTCGTCGACTGGGTGATTGGAGCCGCTCCAGGTGGAGTGGCGCTGGTCGAATACGACCAGAATGCCGGAGGGATCCTGCTGCGGACAAATCCTGCGCTTGAGCTGATCACCGGCTACAGCGCCGACGATCTGGAAGGAATGCCGGCCTATCGGCTGATCCCCGAAGTTTCGGATGAAGGGGCCACCTCACGGAACGAAATGATCGCCGGCCACGAGGGCCCGACCGGGCTATCGGGGCGCAAC
>CALEMO010000272.1 GCA_937910825.1 uncultured Solirubrobacterales bacterium
GGGAGGCGGAGGGGGCCGAGGAGGAGGAAGAGGGAGCGGGGGCTCGAGGCCGGGGATCCGCTGCCGAAACCACTGTTCGACCGGGCCATGTGAGATTCCTTCCATTTCAGCACTCATGTGCGGCAACACTATTTGTTCCCTAGTAACGTCCGAATCAATGGCTGATGCCGATTTCCTGAACGGGGTGCTGAACAATATCCCCAGTGCCCTGATCTCACTCGACGAAAAGCACACTGTCGTTCACAGGAACCAGCCCGGGGAAAGGCTCACTCCGCAACTCAAGCCTGGGGTGAACATCTGGGATGCACTCAAGGGCGTGGTCAACGAAGAGAAGATCGACCGGATGATGCGCGGCGAACGAGTGCTCTTTCGGGCCGAAGCAGCAACCGTGATTCGCCAGAACGCCCAGCACCTGCAGACGATGGTCGACGACATCGTCGACCTTTCGAGGAACAGCTTCGGCGAACTGAAGCCTGATCTCACCCCGGTCGACCTTGCCCACCTGATCGAAGTCCGGCTTTCGGAATCCGGCGAGGGGGCCCTGATCGAGGTCGAAGACGACGGGGGCGGCATCCTCTTCGAAGATCCGGAGGACGCCTTCGGCAGCTTCCGCAGCGGACCAACCGTGGATGACGTCGCGATCCCCGGTTCAGGCATCGGCCTGACGATCAGCCGCGAGCAGGCGAGGACCGCGATCAGTCCAGCTCCAACTTGAGCCTCATCCTGATCGTCGAGGATTCACCTTCTATCAGGCTGCCGATAGTCCGCAGGCTCGAAATGGCCGGCCTATCGGGTGATCGTCACAAAGGATGGTGACGAAGCGCTCGACATGCTCAGGAGCACGGCAGACGAATCGTGTCCCGAGGTTTTGCTTCTGGACGCGATGACCCCAGGAGCGAGTGGCCCCGAAGTGATCGCCGCCTTCCGCCGGAGGAAGGACTCGATCCCGGTGCTGGTGGCCAGCGCCGTCTCGGGCATCTCCTATGATCCGGACTGGCAGGCGGCCGACGGGTTCGTCGGCAAACCGATCGACTTCGGCGATCTGCTCGACCGAATCGAAGCGCTTACTTCCGGGCTACCTCGACCCTGATCTCAGAGCCCTTGAGCTTGGTTCCGTCGAGGAATTCAACCGTGCGCTCGGCCTTGTCTGTGTCGAGCTCAACGAAGGAGAAGCGATCCAGGACCCGGACGTTGGATATCGAAGTGTCTTCGAGCACGGCGCCCTCTTTCAGGGCCCAGCGCAGATCTTCTTCCTCGATCCCGCTTCGGCGGCCACGATTGATGAAAAGCTTGGTCTGACCATCCCCGACTTCGGGCACTTCGCTTGAGGAGGCCTCACTTTTGGCATCTTCCTTGGCGGGCGTCTCAACGTCTTCGGGCTTTTGATCGGGAGCTTCTTCCTCACTGCGGCGCGGGCGCCGGCGCGGCGGTGGCGCATGCTCGATGCGCTCCTCCGGGGACTCCCAGGAGGTGATCGAGGTCTTGACGTCCCGCTTGATCTGCTCGAGATCCTTTTTCTGTTCAGGCGTTACGAACGTGATCGCCCGTCCGGTGCGTCCGGCGCGGCCGGTGCGGCCGATCCTGTGGACGTAGGTGTCTGAACTGTTGGGCAGGTCGTAGTTGATGATGTGGGTAACGTGGTCCACGTCGAGTCCGCGGGCAGCGATGTCAGTTGCCACCAGCAATTTCACGCGATGGCCCTTGAAAGCGATCATCACGCCGTCGCGAGAGCCCTGGCTGAGGTCGCCATGCAGCGCCTTGACGTCGAGGCCGCGGTTGCGAAGGTCCCGGTCGAGCCTGGTGGCCCCAATCTTCGTCCGGCAAAAGAGGATCGCCTGCTCGGGATCTTCCGCCTTCAGGATCTCGATGAGTTTCTCTGTCTTGTCGCGATTACTGACTTCCACATAGGCCTGCGAAATCTTGTCGACCGTGAGTTCCTCGGGCGTGATGCTGATCATGATCGGGTCGTACATGAAGGTATCGGCGAGTTTCTGGATCGGCGGCGGCATGGTCGCCGAGAAAAGCGCTGTCTGGCGGCCGCTCGGGCACATCCTGAGAATCTTTTCTACGTCTTCCAGGAAACCGAGGTCAAGCATCTCGTCCGCTTCGTCGAGCACCACGAACCTGGCGGCGGTCATCACCAGCGAACGACGTGAGATCAGGTCTTTCATCCGGCCAACGGTGGCCACCACGACGTGGGCGCCGGAGCGCAACTGGGCCTGCTGGCTCTTAATAGGAGCGCCGCCGAATACAGCGACGATCTCGACGTCGAGGTGCTCGGCGTAGGAGCGAAGCGCCTGGGTGACCTGGATACAAAGTTCGCGGGTCGGGGTGAGCACGACCGCCTGGACCTCGTCATTGGCTGGGTCGAGGTACTGGAGCATTGGCAAACCGAAGGCCGCTGTCTTGCCGGTGCCGGTCTGAGCCTGGCCGATCACGTCATGTCCGGCCAGCAGCCGGGGGACGCCCTCTTCCTGGATCGGGGTCGGCTCGGTAAAGCCGAGTTCGTCGATCGCAAGCTGAATGTCTGGGGTCAGGCCCAGGTCCTTGAAAGAAGTCACAACGATGGATCCAACAGGATTTTACCCGCGGTACGCCTTGCGGCCATCTCTTCGTGGACCCGGCGAGCATCGGAAAGGGCATGGGTTCCACCGAGAACCGTCTTCAAC
>CALEMO010000273.1 GCA_937910825.1 uncultured Solirubrobacterales bacterium
CGCTCGCAGTTCTCGGCATCATCCTCGCGGTGGTCTATGAAAAGACCGGTTCGCTTTGGCCGGCGATCGGCATCCACGTTTTCAACAATGCGCTCGCCCTCGCAGTGATCAGTTCCTGACCGCCATCCGCGGCCCTAAGATTCGCCCATGGACGAAAGCGACGTAACCAGGGACCGGCTGATTCTACTTCTGCGCGAGCATTCGCTGATTTTCGGCGAGGTGACTCTCTCAGGGGGGCAGACCGCTTCGTATTACGTCGATGTACGCCGCACAGTTATGCGGCCCGAGGGCATGAGCACGGTCGGCAGGCTGCTGGCAGAGCATGCGGCCAAACTGGGCGCGAGCGCCGTCGGCGGACCCGTAATGGCCGCCATTCCGCTTTCCTGCGCCGCGATCTCAGTGCCAGAAGGGCGCGAACTGAAGGGATTCTTCGTTCGCAAGGAGCGCAAGCAGCATGGACTTCAAAGGTGGGTCGAGGGCGCGGTCGAAGTCGGTCAGAAGGTCCTGGTCGTCGAAGACACAGTCACCACCGGGGGCTCGACCGTCTCGGCGATTGAACGCATCAGGGACGAAGGTTTCGAGATCGCGGGTGTGATGAGCGTGGTCGACCGCCTGGCGGGCGGGGCCGAAAAGATCAGCCAGGCCGCGGGCGCACCGTTCGAGACCTTGACCACGATCGACGACGTCTACCCAGACCGGCCGGACCGGCCATCCTGAACCGGAGCTAGGCCTGCCGCTGCTTGTCGGCGGCCTGTTCCGCCGCGTCGGCGCCCGTTTTGGTCACCGACATCTTGCCCGCGCCACCGGAAAGCAGCCGGCGGGTGATGCCGGGAACCAGTACCCGGGCTGCTGCGAGAAGTGCATAGGGGCGCGGCACCCAGCGCTCGGCCTTTTGCCCGGGTCCGGCATCGAAAATCGCTTCGGCAGCTACGTCGGGACTGGCCACCATCCAGCGGGTAGCCGCTCTGCCGGTGAACTCCGCTGCCGGGAAGCCCTCGGTCTCGATGAATCCAGGCAGGACCAGCCCGACGTGCACGCCGTTCGGCTTCTCTTCCAGATGCAGCGCATCGGTCCAGCCGGCCAGCGCGAACTTCGATGCCGAATAAGCGCCGGCGCCGGCGCGGGCGATGCGGCCTGAGGTGCTGGAAAGGTTGACG